>JAJYMT010000045.1 GCA_021786695.1 bacterium | reverse complement strand
AAATATTACAAAGAGCACTAAAGGGGCCAGTTTCAAATAAATTAGATAAGGGCTATTCACCCTCGCTTTCACTTTGACTTCCCCCGCACTCATAGGACAAATTTATTATCCGATGAATGCGGGGTTAATCAAGCCACATACAGCAAACTCGTTGGCTCATTCTTCAATAGGCACACCGTCACCCCGCCGAGGCGGGGCTCCGATTCTTTGTAAGTATATGGTTTCAGGTACTATTTCACCTCCCTCACCGGGATGCTTTTCACCTTTCCCTCACGGTACTAGTTCACTATCGATCATGAAAAGTATTCAGCCTTGGGCCATAGTCGGCCCGGATTCCTGCGGGATTTCTCGAGTCCCGCAGTACTTAAGAAATGTTACCGTGGAGCAATAACCCCATTCGCGTACAGGCCTGTCACCTTCTCTGGGGGAGCTTTCCAGCTCGCTTCTACTTGGGAAGTTATAATTGTATCTCCACCTTGCTCATCTAGGGAGCAATCGTAACCATCTTTCAACGCTCTCTGGACATGTGGTCCCAGAACCTTCAATAACAATCCACACAAGTGCTTCATGCTACGCGGTCCAAAGAGTTTAGGCTAATCCCCGTTCGCTCGCCACTACTAGGGGAATCGAAACGTAGTAACCGCGGCCGCGAATTGCTTCGCCGTCCACGATTACCACATTGTATATTTCTTTCTTTTCCTCCGGTTACTAAGATGTTTCAGTTCACCGGGTCTTCGTCTCACCCGCCTATTTATTGAGCGAGCGGACGCGCCGACTTCATCGGCGCGGGTTTCCCCATTCGGAAATCTCCGGGTCAAAGGTTGCTTGCCACCTCACCGAAGCTTATCGCAGGCTGCTACGTCCTTCATCGTCTTTTCATGTCAAGGCATTCACCATATACTCTTAACGAGATTTTCCCACACTTTTAATTTCAAAAGTGTTAAAATTTAATCTTTAATCTAGCTTGTTCTTTATTTACCCTCACACCTGGCAAGGTGTTAAGGGTTCGCTATTCGGTTGTCAACGTTCTATCATTGGCTGATAAAATCTGATCTTTAATCCAGATTTCATGAGCCAACCTTACAATCAATTTTTATGTTCAACAAGATGGTGGCTGAACAAACAAAAAACCGCTTGAAGCGGTTTGCTGACTTCAAAAATAGAGCTAGTCAATCAACCGCTTTTATATTTAGTAGACAAAGTTATTTTACGCATACGATTTAGAGTGAATTTTAGGTAATTTATATTATACATTATCCTCATAATCTGTCAATACTGGCGCTATCGGCTATTTTTAGCCAATCCAACCGATTTTAACCACAGATTATCAACACTAGATGAACTTGAATTTTTCGAGTAACTCCGGGTTTTCCATCTGGCTCTGAGCGACCTCCTTGGAAATGAGCTTATTAGAATAAAGTCGTTTCAAGTCCTGATCCATGCTGGTCATTCCCTCTTTGGAGCTGGTCTCGATCACGGTGCGCAGCTGGGCGATCTTGTTTTCGCGGATCAGATTGGCGACTGCCGCGGTGTTGATCATGATTTCCCGTGCCGCCACCCGCCCGCCGCCTTCGCGCGGCAACAGCCGTTGTGAAATCACGCCGGACAGCGTCATCGATAACTGCATCCTGACCTGCCCCTGCTGGTGCGGCGGAAAAATATCGATGATGCGGTCGATGGTCTGCGCCGCGCTGTAGGTGTGCAAAGTAGCGAGCACCAAGTGGCCGGTCTCGGCCAAGGTGATGGTAGTGGCGATGGTTTCCAGATCGCGCATCTCGCCCACCATGATCACGTTCGGGTCTTGCCGCAACGCGTGCTTCAGGCCGTTGGAAAAAGACATCATGTCGGAGCCGAGCTGGCGCTGGATGACCACGCTCTTGTTCGACTTGAACAGATATTCGATCGGATCTTCCAAGGTGATGATGTTGCAACGCCGCTGGCTGTTGATGTAGTTGATCATCGCCGCCAAGGTAGTGGACTTGCCGCAGCCGGTCGGGCCGGTTACCATGATCAATCCCTGGCTCATGCTCGCCAGGTCATACGCCACCTTCGGCATATCCAGTTCGTCCATCTCCGGGATGATATTCGGAATGATGCGGGCCACCAGGCCGTAATTGCCTTTCTCGAAATGCACGTTGATGCGCAGGCGGGTCTCGTCGTCCATCTCAAAACCGAAATCCAGCTCGCGCTCCGCCAGATAGCGTTTTTTCTCTTCTTCGGAAATGAGAGAAAAAATCATTTGTTCCAATTCTTTGTTGGTGAGATTTTTCTTGTCGTCGAAATCGATCAGCTGTCCGTCGACCCGAAGCATCGGCGGCACGCCAACCACCAGATGGACGTCCGAGGCCTTGCGATCGATGCCGGTTTTGAATAATTCCTTGATTGTCATAGATATTTCGATTTATGATTTAAGATTTAAGATTTACGATTTATGAATATACACCAATTATAACACATATCGATAGCAACATAAAACAGCCCCGCCTCGGCGGGGCTGTTTTATTCTTAAATCTTAATTCCTAAATCTTAAATCTATCTTTACCAATCCAGTTTCTTGATTCCCTTGTCCGCCGCATCGACCTGCGCCTCTTGTTTCGAAGAACCCCTGCCTTTAGCGATCAGGCGCTCGCCCAGATACAGCCCGACTTCGAAAATTTTAGCGTGATCGGGGCCGCTCTCGCTGATAATCTTATAATGGGGAGTAACTTTGTATTCTTCCTGCGCTTTTTCCTGAAACTTCGACTTCGGATCCAGATACAGCTTGTTGGTCAGAATATGATCCAGCTTAACCAACAATTTTTCTTTGATGAATTTTTTCGCGGTCACCACCCCGCGGTCAAGATAAATCGCGCCGATAAGCGCTTCGATGGCGTTGGCCAGAATATATTGGCGGGCTTTGGAATTCTTGTCCTTCGCCTCGCCGCGCGACAGATACAGATATTGCTCGATGTCCAATTCTTCAGCCAAACTCGCGAGCATTTTCGCGTTCACCAAGCTGGCGCGCCAGTTGGTCAGGTCGCCTTCCGGCGTTTCCGGAAATTTGTAAAACAGATATTCGGTGACGATGATTTCGAGCACGGCATCACCCAGGAATTCGAGGCGCTCGTTATGCGACACATCGAAATCCGGATGTTCATTCAGGTACGAACGATGAACAACCGCCTGCTTCAAAAGCAGCTGATTTTTAAACTCAACTCCCAAGGCCTTCTCCAGGCCGGATATTTCCTTCATGTTTCGAGAGGCAAGCAGTCAAGAAGGAATAGAAAATATTCTATGCGTTCTTCACGGCTTACATAATTTATTTAAGTTCAAAATCCAAATGTCAAAGTTCAAATCAAATCTAAGGATTAAATATCAAATTAATTTGGATTTTAAATTTTGTCATTGATTTGAAATTTGGATTTTGTCATTTGGATTTAACAAAAGACAATAAATCCAGAACTTTATTTTATAAATTAACTATTTTTATCCGTCTTTTTCACGCCCTCTCTCTCCATATCCTTATAAATCGCTCCCAGCACGCCGTTGACGAATTTACCGCTTGACTCGCCACCAAAGGCCTTGGCGATTTCGATCGCCTCATTGATAGCCACCTTAGCCGGGATGTCTTTGTCGAACACCAGTTCGTAAACGCCGATCCTTAATACGTTCCGGTCGACGGTTGTGATCTGTTCGAGCGGCCACTCAGTGGCGTAGCGGATGATGTACTTGTCGATATCTGCCAACTTATCGATGACCGATCTGACTAGGTCGCGGCTGAAACCGTGGTCGTTGAAATTCGGAGCGAAATGCAAAAAAATTTTCTCGATCATCTGATCAAGATCGGTTGCTTCTTTGCCGTTGAAATCCCAAAGAAACAGGGTCTGCATCGCGATAGTTCTTGCAAGGTGCCGGTTGGACATTGGTTAGGATATTAGGATATTAGGATATTAGGATATTAGGGAAACTAAAATTCCTAATTACCTAAGTGCCTAATATCCTGGTTTATTTCTTCTCTTTGTTCTTCTTGATTTTCAATTTTAGTACCACCCGCCCCTTATATGTACCGCAAAATTTGCAGGCAGTATGGGGCAGGACCGGTTTGCCGCACTTGGGGCAGGCAATGGTCTTAATTTTTTTCAATGCTTGGTGCGAGCGGCCGCGGCGCGCTTCGCTTGACGGACGTCTTTTACCGGGAACGGACATAAATTCAGATTTAAGATTTAAGAATTAAGATTTACGAATAATTTTTAATAAAATTAGTATAGCTTTTTTAATAACAGCAAGTCAAGCATTGTATTAAAATCTTAAATCGTAAATCCATTTATTATTTGTACCTCAGCGCGTCCAACGGATTAAGTTTCGCCGCTTTGCGCGCCGGATAAACGCCGGTAAGGAAACCGATGACGCTTGAGAATACGATGATCAACGCCACGAACCAGGTCGGGCGGTAAAACAAGCTCAAGGCCTGGCCGCCGAAGTTTTTCGCGAGCAAGTTGATGCCGATGTTGGCCAATCCGCCGGCCGCGTAGCCGATTGCTACTCCGCCCACGCCCCCGAGAAGACCCATGATGAACGACTCGACCAGGAACAATTTCATTATATCGCCCACCGAGGCGCCGATCGACCTCATGATTCCGATTTCGTTGATGCGTTCAAGCAGGGCGATAGTCATGGTATTGAACATGCCGATCGCCGAAACGATCAGGGCGACGAAACCGAACAGGGCTAGGACGATCTGGACGATCCGAAAAATCTTGTTCGCCTGGTCGATCGTGTCCGACAGGGCGGAGACCAAAAAGCCCATCTCGATGATCTGATTCCTGATTACTTCCATAAACGGATTGTCGCTCACCCGCACCTTGACTTGGGTGAAATTGTCGATTGCGACGTCGCCGATGGTTTCAAGCGGAATGAAGGCATAACTGGTATTCTCGTCCGCGACCACGCCGACAATCTTATATTTATCCGGACGCTTCAGGGTCTCGGTCTCTTCAAAACCCTCGGTATTGATCTTCGGCAGGAACAGCGTCAAAGACATCTCTTTACCCAGGATATCTTGCGGTTCAAGATTGAACAGTTTGGCGGCGGCGGACGAGATAACTGCTTCATGCGCGATCGGATTCTGTAAAATTACGCCTTTATCCGGTATGATTCCGCCTAAACGGAAAAATGACGGCTCGACCGCGTAAATCAAGCCGTCTCCGGTAAGCTGGCCGATCGAGATCTGCGACGACAGGTTGATCATCGGGCTGACCTCGATCACGTTCGGCAGTTGCTTGATTTTCTGCAGATTCTCTTTATCCAGATTGATGGCGCCGGAAGTATTGGCGTTCACGTCTAAACTTAGAAGCGAGTCGGCGGTAGTGATTCTCGACAACACCACGTTCTGCAGCCCGTAACCGAGCGAAACCAGAAACAGTACCGTGCCGATGCCCACGCCCACGCCCAAAATCGTCAGGAAGGTGCGCATCTTCCTGGTTTTAAACATTCTGGTGGACAGTGAAAACAGGTCCCTGAGTTTCATATTATTTATATTTGCCCAAAATCAACAATTCCATCCGCTTGGCCACCTTCTTGGCGGTGCGTTTGTCCAGGCCGACGCCGCCCTCTTTGACCGACAGATCCAGGCGCGCGCGGAAGGCATCGCGGTCCATGATATTGGCCATGCGATCGCGAATCGCCTGGTTGAACGTCTCCAGGGCCAGGAAATTCGATATCTTGATGTCGAACGCCTCGAGCAGGTAATGCCTGATTTCCATCACCTCGCTGCCGGTATCAGCCGTCGCCTTGAAGCGCAGTTTATTTTCTTCCTCTTCCAGTATTTTTATCTCCTTGATGATTTCCTTGACTTTGTCCGCGATCTTGACGGCACTGCGTTTATCCATGCCCAGGCCGCCTTTTTCCACTTCGCTGTCCAGAAACTGCATCATGGTGTCGGTATCGTAAATGCCGGTCATCAGCAGATTCTCGACTTTTTTGTCGATCTTGTCGATCTCTTCGGTGGTCATGCCGATCAGCGCTTCGGACACGATCTGCTTGGCCTTGAAAGGAATCAACAGATTGCCGATCTGGCTCGGCGACAGCGAGGTGAAGGTCTTAATCAATAATTCCAATTCTTTGGAAATGTTCGGCCGGGCCTCGGCCTGCTCCAGCCGCACGCCATGGACCTGCCGGTTGACGCGGATTTCTATTATCCGTCCGTCTTTGAGATAAACCACCCGATGAGCATAGGACAAAAAAGCCGGATTGTGGGTGACGAGAATCACGGTCTTTTTCTGCTTTTCGTTCAAACTCTTCAACAGATCCATCACATCCTGCGCGGACTTGGAGTCGAGATTTCCCACCGGCTCGTCGGCCATCAGTATCTTCGGATCATTGATCAGCGAACGGGCGATGGCGACGCGCTGCTGCTGGCCGCCCGACAGTTCGGCCGGCAATTTTTTCGCCTGCGCCTTGACCCCGAAATAATCCAAGAGATCCATCGCCCGCTGCCGCCTTTCTTTTTTCCCGATATTAAGAAAGACCTGCGGCAAAGTGACGTTCTTGGCCACCGTCAGCGAGCCGATCAGGTAAAAGGCCTGAAAAATCATGCCGATGACGCTGCGGTGGAAATTCAGATACTCCGCTTTCTTGAAATGAGAAAGATTTTTGCCTTCTATGTATATGTCGCCCTGGATATTGGTCTCAAGGCCGGAAATCGAATAAAGCAGGGTCGATTTGCCGCAACCGGAAGGCCCGAAAAAAATCACGAACTCCTCCGGAAAAATTTCCAGGTTAATATCGGACAAGGCGCGCACCTCGTTCGCCTTGCCCATGAAATAGGTCACATTCAGTTTGTCGATCTTGATTATCGGATCCATCTTGGTACGACGAAAAATTACCCGTTTTATCCATTATATTATACAACTTTTTAAAGAATAATTCTATTTCGAAGCCGCCTCCTACGCTTGCCAAATCCGTCGCGCCGAACTATAATGCTAGATATAAATTCATGCTATGGACCCTATAGTCGGCGAGATATTCGAATTGGTGAAGAAAAAGGCGGCGGAGCAGGCCGCCTATGACCGCGCATCTTACGACGAGATCGTCGACGAAACCGTCGGATATTTCAAAGAAAAAGGCAAACTGACCGATGACGACAATGAAGAGTTCATCAAGGACCAACTTTCGGAAATGTTCGAGATGCTTCAGGAAGAGGCGGCGGACAAATAGTCAATTAGCAATTACGAATTAACAATTACGAATTAGTGCCATTAAAAAACTCGACATTTCAATTGTCGAGTTTTTTTGTATCTCAATTGTTAATTTGTAATTCGTAATTGCTAATTGACTAAACTTTGATCACCACCGGCAAGACCATCGGCCGGCGCTTGGTCTGGGCGAACAGAAACTGGCCGACATCGTTCCTGATCTTGTTCTTGATGTAGTCGTCATCGGCCGGAGTGCGCGGGTCATGCTCTTTTACCAGTTTTTTGACCTTCATCCTGGTCTTTTCGATCAATTCCTTGTTTTCTTTCATATAGACGAAGCCGCGGGAAATGATGTCCGGGTTGCCGATCGGTTCGCCGGTGCCGGAGTCGATGGTGGCGATGATTACGATCATGCCGTCTTCGGCCATGACTTTGCGGTCGCGCAAAACGATGTGCGAAACATCGCCGACCCCCAGTCCGTCGACCATGATATATTCGGACGGCAGTTTAACCTCCGTCAGCTTGCCGGCCGCGCGGCCCTGCCCGTCGCGCTGGAATTCGACCACCTGGCCGTTGTCGGCCACGAAAATCTTATTCTTCGGGATACCGACCGACTCGGCCAGTTCGGCGTGCGCGCGCAGCATATAATGACTGCCTTCGATCGGCATGAAATATTCGGGTTTCAGGAGGCGCATCATCAATTTCAGGTCTTCCTGCTTGGCGTGACCGCCTGCGTGCACGTCCATCATCCGGTAGTTGATCACCTTGGCGCCCTGGCGCACCACCATATCCATCAGGTTCTGGATCGTGCGTTCGTTGCCCGGAATCACCGATGACGAAAAAATCACCGTGTCGCCCGATTTCAACTCCACCACCCGGTGCTCTTTGTTCACTACCCGGTGCAGAAAAGCGGATGACTCGCCCTGCGCGCCGGTGCCGAGGATGATCAATTTGTTGTCCGGGTAGCGCTTCAGTTCGTTATCTTCTATCAGGACCGCCGGATTGAATTTCAGGTAGCCGATCTGGTGGGCGATCTCCACGTTGTCCTGCATGGTCCGGCCCTGCAGGTTGATCTTGCGGCCATGTTTTTCGGCCAGCTCGAAAATTTTCTGCACCCGCGAGAGTTGCGAAGCGAAAGTGGCGATAATCACCCGTCCGTTGATTTTTTCGAACAACTTGCCCATCTCGTCGCCGATCGACGACTCGGAAATCTGATAACCGGGATGGGTCGAATCGGTCGAGTCGGCCATTAGCATCAGAATGCCGGAGCCGCCGAGCTGGGCGATGCGGTTCAGATCGGCCGGCTTGTCATTGACCGGTGTGTAATCGATCTTGAAGTCGCCAGAGTGGATCACGGTTCCGAGCGGAGTGTTGATGATGATCGAGAAGGCGTCGGGAATGGAGTGGTTGACGCGCAAAAAATCCACCCTGAAATTCTTACCGAGCTGCAGATGAGAGTTCTCGTTCACCTCGGCGATGTCAAAGCGGGGATTTTTCGGATGCCGCTCCGACAGCTTGCGGATCAGGCCGGCGGTAAGTTTGCCTGTAAAAAGCGGCGGGTTGCCGAGCTTGGGCACCAGATGAGGAATCGCGCCGATATGGTCCATATGCCCGTGCGTGATGATTATGCCCTTGATCCAGGATTCCTTGCCGGTAAGATACTCGGTGTTGGGGATGATGTAGTCGATGCCGGGCATATCTTCCTCCGGAAACTGCAGTCCCATATCCACGATGATGATCTCCTGATTGTATTCAAACAGGGTCATATTGCGGCCGACTTCTTCCAGCCCGCCCATCACCATCACCTTGAGCCGGTCTTTGGCGGGAGCGCGTTGCGGCTCTTCGGATCGCTGCCGGTGCGAAGCCGGCTCATGCCTGGCGTCCGACTTCGGCCGGTGCCTGGTTTTTGATTTTACGCCGGATAAATTTTTCCCCGGCGATTTGTACTTAGTAATCATAGTTAAATGAGAGTTTGCTGAAATTAATGGTTCAGCAAACGAAATATTTATTTAAAGAGATAGTATTATTGTTAGCTGGATTCGTCCCGGGATGAACCCGGGACGCCCCGCGAATGCCAGGGCGAACCTCTGGGCGCAGGGCACACGCTCCCTTGCCCCGCACATTTTTTTCGGATGGTTTGGTTGTGGGGATAGAGAGACTCGAACTCTCATGGATTTCTCCACACGCTCCTGAAGCGTGCGTGTCTACCAATTTCACCATATCCCCATCAATATTCTATTGCTTGAAATTTAAAATGTGCGGGGTGAACGTGCGTGTCTACCAGTTTCATCGTGTCCCCTAAGCAATGTAATTTTTTTTTAAGTAATAATAAGTAATAAAATATGCAGAGGAAAGGTGTCAGCTACCAAATAAGACGTTTTTCAGTATTGATATACCAGCGGTTGATGTTCGCAAACCGGTCGCCGGGAGAAATTATCAGCTTGCCGTCAAACCCTTTGATTTTCTTGGCCTGTACATAATTATAGAAAGGCGAATAAAGAAAAATCGCCGGCAAATCGTCCGTAATCGTTTCCTGAAATAACCGGTATTGTTTGATCCGCTCCGCCTGATCGCTTATGATCCGGCCCGTTTCCAGCGCCTTGTCCGCCGCCTTGCTAGAATAGTTGGCGAGGTTCAAGCCGCCTTCGCCGATTTTGGACGTATGCCAAAAACCGTAAACGTCCGGATCGGCGGTCAACACTTCGCCGTACACCAGCGCCTGGAAGGCGCGCGATTTGATCGTTTCCTGAATATTTTGCTGCGGGATCAATTCGGTCGTTACCTTGATCGACAGGTTGTTCTGCCAATAATTTTTTATCGCTTCGATCACGGCCGGATAATCCCCCGCCTCGACGGTCGTCAATTTGATGTTCAAAAAATTGCCGTTTTTGGCTCGCGTCTTCCCTTCGCCGACCGCCAAAACGGCGAGTGCCCGTTCTTTGGTTTTGGCGTCCTTGCTGTCTTTTTCGCTCGCCGCCTTGGCCAGATCATCTTTGGTGATTTCAACCGCGTTCCAACCGCCCGCCTCAAGCAAGGCAACCGCTTCGGCCGGCTGAAAACCGTATTTTTTCATACCCGGATCGTAGGCAAAATTTTCCGGCAGGATCGGGCCGTCAATCATCCGTACGCGATCGGCCAAAGTCCGGCTGATAATTTCTTCTTTGTTCAAACTGCCGGCCAGCGCAATCCTGATGTTCTTATCCGCCAGGAACGGATTGTTCTTCTGATTGAAAAAAATCGCGGTAATCTGCGGACCGCCCACCCGGTACAGATTGAAAAAACTTTTACCGACAATCTGCTGTTCGACTTCTCTGGGCAGGTTGCCGAAGCCCTCAATCGAGTGGTCGGTCAGGCCGGAGAGCGCCTCTTCTGCCGACGGGAAAAAAACGATCTGCAATTTGCTGATTTTCGCCTGCTCGCCATGATAGCCGGCAAACGGTTCAAAATTATAATATTTAAGCACTCCCTTGTCGTCCTTAACCAATGATTTGAATTTATACGGTCCTGAACCGATCGGTTTCAAATTCAGTTCTGCCAGACCGGCGGCATTGGCCGGAACGTTCTGCCAGACCGCGGCCGGCAGGATGCCGAAAGTCAATAATTCCTTAAAGGCGGCATAGGGTTCGCTCAAAGTGAATTTCAAAGAATAGTCGTCGATCTGTTCCGCCTCGTCGCCGGCAAAAGCCGCGCGCAAGGGCGAATGGTAGCTGGGGTCCTTCAGGGCGTTGAAAGTGAAGACCACGTCTTCTGCCGTCAGGTCGCCGCCGTTGTGCCAATGCGCGTCATTTCTTATCTTGACGGTGTAGACCTTGCCATCCTGGCTAACCGCGAGCCCCTCCGCCAAATCGTTCTCCAGTGCTCCGTTCGCTCCGCGCTTGAACAGCGAAGAAAAAACCAGCCGGCACAGGTCCGCATCGACATCATTCAAATCGGCATAGAGCGGATTGATATATTTTGCCGAGCCGATCACCCCTTCGCTATATTCTCCGCCCGCGGCCGGAGACAGCTCGCGGTGAGTGAAATAGAATCGGCCGGTTAAAAATAACAGCGACAAGAGCAGGATCGCGAAGCAAGACCTGACCAGCAATAATTCGCGCGTATTCAAATAATTCTTCAGATATTTCAGTTGCCGGGCGCTCGGTATCCTGGCCTTGGCCAAAGAGTAAACCAGCTTCTTGTCCAATTCCGTCTGGCGGCCGGCAACCGAACCGCCGGCGAAGCCGAGCCGGCTGCGGAGAAAGGAAAAAAAATCCCGGCTGAGCCGCGAAATCCGCGACCAAAGCCAAAGCGACTTAGCCCTTAAATTGAAAGAGTTTTGTTTCACAAAAAACAAAAAAAATCGTTCTTGCCCGTCTCGTATCTTGAATGAAGAAAATTATTTAACAAACAAACTCAGCAACGCCGAGCCCAGGAACAGCGCCGCCAGAACTATGGTCGCAATAAACAAATTTTTTTCTACGCCTCTTTTGGTGCGGTAGATGTTGCCCAGCCCTCCGAATAATCCAGACAAACCGGAGTTGCTGTTTTGCGCAAGGATCGCCACTGTTAAAAGAATTGCTACCACCAACTGCCCGATTTGAATCACTTTCGTCATATCGTATATTTATTATATCAGAAAAATATTATTTAGTCAACCATGTTAAATTGCTTCGCACCCCGCCCTAGCGGGGATTTAACGGGGTCAACCCCCTATTTCTTTATGGTCTCGGCAATAATTTTCTTTAAAACCTCCGGCTGGCTGACGGCCAAGTCGGCTAAAATTTTGCGATCGAGATCGATCTTACTCTTTTTCAGCCCCGCGATGAATTTGGAATAAGACAAGCCCTCTTCGCGGACGAAGGCGCCGATCTTGATCTGCCAGAGCGCGCGATTGACGCGCTTCTTTTTCCGGCGATCGACATAGGCATGCGCTCCGGCTTTGACTACCGCGGTCTTGGCCAGTTTGATCAGTTTTTTGCGGCCCCACTTGAAACCCTTGGCTTTTTTGAGCAGGTTCTTGCGTCTTTTTACATGGGATACGCCCCGTTTAACTCTTGGCATAGATTATCTAGACAAATTGTTTAAAAACCGAATAATTATAGCTGGATCAGGGTTTTGACCGTTCGCTCATAAACATCGTGAACGTTCTGGTCACGGCGTTTTTTCCTGGTCTCGTTGCCGGTGGCGCGAGCGTTAAAATGATCCTGTCCCGGCTTGCGGTGCAGAAGTTTCTTTGATTTGGTCACCTTGAACCGCTTGGCGGTCGCTTTATGTGTTTTTTGCTTGGCCATATTTTTCAAAAATAAAATCGGGCTTGGGGGCCCGGGCAGTGTTTCCTAGGCGGTTTTGTTTAGTAGGATTATATTAAAGCCGCCGTCCTTTCTTGTCAAGTCCTGCTCTCTCATCAAATTGAAGCCCTCGGTCTGCTCCAGGTCGCCGGTGAATTGCTTTATTATCTGCACCGCTTTTTCCGGATGCTGGCGCTCGCGGCCGCGCATCACGATGTCGACTTTTACTTTGTGCCCCTTGCGGATGAACCCTCTGGCCTGTTCGAGCTTGACGTTGAGGTCGTTATCGCCGATCTTGACGGTCAGCCGGATATTTTTTATCTCCACCTTTTTCTGCTGCTGTTTCTGCTTGTGCGCCAGCTTTTCCTGTTCGTATTTGAACTGTCCGTAATCGAGCAGTTTGCAGACCGGCGGATTGGCGGCCGGATTGACTTCGATCAGGTCGAAGCCCGACTCTTCGGCCAAAGCGAGCGCCTTGCCGATCTCGATGCGGCCCACCGGCACGCCGTTTTCGTCAATCAAAAAAATTTCGGGTACGCGGATCTGCTGGTTCGCCCGGAATCTTTTCACCTCTTCTTTTTTTTGCGGCCTGCGCCAGGTACGTTTCATAAATAGTTCAAAATTCAAAAATCAAAGTTCAAAATTTAGGTGTCCCGCTGAAGCGGGATGAATTAATAAAATAAATCCGCGAGCAAAGCGAGCTCAATAATTTTACATTTTGATTTTTAATTTTTTATTTTTCTATGAGCGGGTAACGGGAATCGAACCCGTATCTCTACCTTGGCAAGGTAATATAATAACCATTATACGATACCCGCCTACGTTCCGCTTGAGGCGGAACTTCGGCGCCTGCCTGCCGGTAGGCAGAGGCAAGCCCGCTTAATTTTTCCGCAAAAAACGTGTAGGTTATAATCAAAAAGTTAAGAAACGGTGATTTCTTAACTAAGCAAAGTATAAACAATTATACTGTTTTTGGCAATAGTTGGCGGTAAACTTGAAAATTAGCTAAAATTGTATTAGAATGCTTATTCTATGAAAATACTGGCCTACAACAAGCGAGCGCATTTCGATTATGACATCTCCGACACCTTCGAGGCGGGGCTGATGCTTTTGGGCCATGAGGTAAAATCAGTGAAAACCGGACACGTCAGCTTGAAAGGTGCCTTTGTCACCAGCAAAAAAACGCACAAGCCGCTGCCGGAATTTTATCTGACTAATGCCCACATCCCGCTATACAAGCACGCCGGCAGCCAGCCGTCTTACGAGCCGACGCGGCCGAGAAAACTTTTGCTCCATAAAAATGAGATCGCCCGCCTGGTCGGCAAGAAGCAGGTCGAGGGCTTGACGCTCGTACCGATACAAATATATACTAAACGCAGTTTAATAAAACTTGAATTCGGCATCGGCAAGGGGCGGAAAAAATTCGACAAGCGGGAAGTGATCAAAAAACGGGACGTAGAAAGAGATATCCGAACTTTGACAAAACGTAAAAATAAAATAAACTGAAAAATATATATTTTTCAGTTCCATAATTGAAAATTTAAAATTAGAAATTTAAAATTGCCCGCTAACGCGGGCTCCGGGGATGCCAGGCATCGATAATAAAATTTTTTTCTTGCACTCAGAAAGTGCTGAACACCACTTTAAACTATTCAAAACTATAAGTGCCAAAAACACTTTGAGCAAAGTAGCGGCTGGTTTTTCCATGCCGGTCTTCGCTCCCGTCGCCGCTTAATCGCCGCGACCATCGGCCCGACTACGTCCGTGTGTCGGATCACCGGTGTCATTATCCGGGCTCGACCCTGAGGCCGTTCTCGATTTAGGGTTCAAATAAAGAGAGCTAGTTCGGGTGGATTTCGTTCGACTTTAACCACCCAGACAAAACATCAAGCCGGACTAATTCTGTAGTAGTGTAATAAAAAATTTATTAGACATGGGTTCAATTCCCATCATCTCCACTCGACTCGCCCAAAGATTACTTTGGGCTCGCTCGTGGCAGGCCACCTCGACATCTTTCTTGATACAAGGTTCCGTCGAGTGCCCCGAGCTTGCCGAGGGGCTACATAATTATGTACAAAGTATATATTCTACTATGTGCAAACAATTCTTTTTATGTTGGTCACACAGACAACTTAAAAAGAAGATTACGCGAACACAATAACAAACAAGGTTCAATTTATTTATATAATAAACTACCTGTCAAACTGGTTTATTGTGAATATTGTGAATCAAAATTATTAGCGGTTCGGAGAGAAAAACAAATAAAAGATTGGCGGCGGGAAAAGAAAATAAATCTAATCAAATTTGGACATCCTACAAAAATCAGCAAGCCATAAAAAACAGAGCCGCGGTGGTGAAATTGGTAGACACGAGAGACTTAAAATCTCTTGGAGGCGACTCCGCGTGGGTTCGAGTCCCACCCGCGGCACATCAGGCATCAAAATAAAAAACCGAGGAGGTGATCCTTGAAAAAAGTTATCGCGTCTCTGAAGCGGTTCTTTTCCGGTCGTCCGGTTGAGCAAAAAACCACCGAGCGAACGTTCAGCGAGTCGGTGGCCGCGGCGGTCAAGGCGATACAAGAAGCGACACCGGAAGAAAAGGCGGCGATGGAAAAATTCGAGCGAGAAATTCGCTATGCCGTGGCCGTGAAATATGATGAGCTCTATAGGCGCGGCTGTATGTATGTCGTTTATGGCCTTCCGGTGCGGTGACGCGATGAAAACCACCGGTTTTTCGGAAGGCATGCGAATGGCGGTTGCCGATCTTCAGGATCCGGACAGGGCGGAGGAGCGCGACCGGCGGCTCGTCGAAACCGAGTATTTGGCCGCGGAGGCGCGAGGCATGCTCAACCGAGAAAGAACGGCCGCGGCTCAGCGTTTTTACCGCCGGAATCAACCATTCCACGGTTAGGAAGAGCTATGGCGAGAAGGTTCAACGAAGGGCTCAAGGCCGCGGTCGACGATATCCAAGATCCGGCCAGGGCTGAGGAAAGCGAACAACGCCTCCTGAAAATCCGCTATCTGGCGGCGGTACGCTGGAAGGAAATCCTGGACGGCATGTCCGGCTATCGCAACCGAAACCGTCATCTGCGGTTCGTCGGC
>JAJYMT010000073.1 GCA_021786695.1 bacterium | reverse complement strand
CGAAAAATTTTTTTGTAAACTGGGTGAAGAGTGGGTCGGCGTAGGCGAGGCGGGGAAAGCGGTAAAAATCATCGAGACGATTGCTGCTTTGTTGTGCAATATGATTTATTGGGCCATTGTGTTTTCGGCATTTGCTATTTTGATCTCCGTCGGCGTCTGGCTAAGGGCGGGCATTTTAGAAAAAATAGAAATGCTTTGGAATATGGGCTGGGGGTTGGCTAAGCCATTAATAAGATCATTTGTTTCTATCTGAATGATAAAAGTTTTTAGCAAAATAAAAAAATACCGCAAAGCCATATTTTTCGTGGTGCTGCTTGGTATCGTATTTTTCAGCATCCGAGCGGTTCATGCCGACCCCAGCATGGATATTGCTAATCAGACAGCTCAAGATATGGGCATTGATACGAACAATCAGGCCTCCGGCTTGCCGATGGCCATCGGTTCTTTGGTTAGTTGGATTTTGAGCTATGTGAACTACGCCGTTGGTCGTCTGCTGGTTTTCTTTTTGGATATATTAGTAAAGGTAGCTAGCTACAACCAGTTCATCACCGCCAAGCCGATCGAAGTCGGTTGGGTGATAGTACGCGATCTATGCAATATGTTTTTTATCCTGGTTCTTTTGATCATCGCCTTTGCCACGATTTTGCGGATCGAGACCTATCAATGGAAAAAATCTCTGCCCAAACTGTTGCTGATGGCGGTGCTGATAAACTTTTCCAAGACCATCGCCGGCCTATTTATCGATTTCGCGCAGGTGATAATGCTCACCTTCGTTAGCGCTTTTTCACAATATGGTGCGAATAATTTCGTTCAGATGTTCCAGGTTGAAAAATATCTGTCAGACAGCAAGACCAATCTTGGAACGGAGAATTTAGGATATGCGATTCTGCTTGGATCGGTAGCCGGCAGCGTTGCCCTGATCATCACGACCGTCGTTACAGTGGTTTTATTGGCCGTTTTGGTCATGAGGATCGTTATGCTCTGGATTTATGTGATTCTTTCGCCGCTAGCATACCTTTTGGGTGCTTTTCCCCAGGGCCAGAGATACGCCTCGCAATGGTGGAGTGAATTTTCCAAGCAGGTAATCAGCGGGCCTATTTTGGCTTTTTTCTTGTGGTTAGCGTTAGTTACCGCTCAGACGCAAAATCCCTTGGGCACCGATGTTTCGATTGGTGATGCAACCGCTCAACAGTTTAATAGAGTCGCGTCTTCGAGTTCGGTCAACGCAGGGACGGCGTTGTTCACCACCGGCCCTTTTCAGACATACCTAGTGACTATCGGCCTTTTGGTCGGCGGGCTGATCGTCACTCAACAGATGGGCGGCATGGCCGGCTCGCTCGCCGGCAAGGGCATCGGCTGGGCCAAAAAATTCAGTGGCGCAACATTAGCGGGCGCCGGCGCGGCGGCGTTATGGAAAAAGAGCCAGGAAAAAGCGCAGGATGTTACCGGCGTAAGCGCGGCGAAACAGTATTTTGCCAATCGAAGGGAAGAAAAAGCGAAAACCCGCACCGACCGGATCCAATCTCAAGCCAATGTCATCGCCAGGGGCATGACGGCGGCCAAACAAAGCACCATCGGCGTGGTAGGTACCGGCATGAAGGAGTTGTGGGGTGAATTCGGCGCCAACCAGGCCAAGAATTTACACAAGCAGTTGGGAGAAGAAAGGACAGCCCTGAGCAGCTTAAAAGGCCGTTCCGGCAGAACGTATGAAGAATTAAAGATAGCGAATGAAGGTGTCGCCGCGACAGAAATCGGAAAGGGAGAAGCATGGCTCAAAGGAAATCGTTATACAAAATCAGCCGGCGGAGATTGGGTCGGCATGGTTGATGGCAGCCCGCAGAGTTTGACTGAAGACCAGATGAAAGAAAGATTAACTTCACATCATCTAGAACAGAATCTGGAGAGTGAAATAACAACGCGTGAAGCATCGATAGAGGAGAAGAAACAACGGGCTGAGCAATTCGAATCCAGGCAAAAACTGGCAGACCGGGTCGCTAAAGCCGGACTATTCGTCGGAGGCGGGGCGTTGGGTTTGGCTACCGGAGGCGCCAGTGTGGCCGCATTTGGCGCTGGCGCGGCGATTACATATGGTACGGCCACGGCGGCCAGGGACAAAATAACGGAGGCGGGGAAATTAGACGACAAGCTGGTCTCAAAATATCGGGTTGATCAAATCGCCAAAAAGAAAGAGGGGATGAAAGATGACAGTGTAGAAGAGGTGCTGGCGACACTTGACGATAAGAGTAAGGATGCCTTTACCAGAATAGCCGCAGCGATAGAGGCGAAGAGCAGAAACGAATTAAGTACCGAGCAGGAAAGACATTATTGGAAAGAGCTGCAGAAAGAACGGGCTTTGGGCGGTCCGAAAGCCGGCGACGGCAAGGAATTGAAGGATTGGGGAGATAAAAAAGTAAACAGCCGCTGGAAGGCCGCCTTCGCCAAGGAAGCGATGGATCAACAGACCGTTCAGGCGGCGATTAGTGGCGACAAAGATGCGCAATACAAAATTCATAAACAGATGGCGGAAGGAGAGGTTAATTTCAAGAAAGCAGATGTCGACACCCTGTCCAAAACGATCGATATTTTGGCGAGGGCGGTCGATAATCGAAAATTTTCCAGGGACTTCAAAGATATGGATTCCGGCAGGCAGGCGGCTTTAATCAGGGCGCTGGAACGTTCAACCACGCTTGAGGCAAAACAAAAATTGGCATTTGCTACCAACATAGAACGCGCGTTCGGCGCAGGTAAGGCCGTTCCGGGAAGTGACAAGGACAAATTTATCAAGGGATTAACCGAAGACGATTGGCGCGTCATTCTCTCCGGCACCTCCGAACAATTGGCGGCCGCCAGAGACGCGGTCCATGGCGACATGACTGTGCTCGCTCCAAATATGCGCATTTCGGAAACCACCCTTGCTAATAGATTAAGAAGAACCTTAAGCAAAGGTTATGGCGGCGGCATCGGCGCCGATGGTGACGACGACGATTCATA
Organism: bacterium; assembly: GCA_021786695.1. Classification (GTDB taxonomy): domain Bacteria; phylum Patescibacteriota; class Patescibacteriia; order Patescibacteriales; family GWE2-39-37; genus JAJYMT01. The sequence continues at coordinate 13,237 of JAJYMT010000073.1, read as the reverse complement.
ATATTATCAACCATGGATTATGATTTGGATCAACAATTTTTGATGAAATTCGATCAGTTGAAGCCGGAGGTGCAGCTATTTTTCAGCTCGCCACTTTCAGGCCGCTTTATAAAACAGACGGCAAAAAATCAGAAAATTAAATTCTCGCTTTTAGATCAGTTGATTACGTTTTTAGCGGTAAGCGATTTCGATATCATCGCTCTTTATGGGGAGATGGTTCGAAAATACAAGTTCAACGAGAATCAGGCAAAAAATATCTTGTCGGCGATTGTCGGCGATGTGATATTCCCGTTGATAGATTTTTTGCCGAAAGGAAAAATTTTATCACAGACGGAAAAACTTTCATTAAACATCAGAAAGAACGGATTAAATGTCGATTTATTCAAACTGGAAATTGAAAAAGCCACCAATAAAATTTTGGAGGATTTATTAAAAAAGCGAGAAGAGAATTTTGACGTCGAGGAGGAACAGCGAGCGGCAGAGGATCTTTTTTCATCCGGCCTAAAAAACCTCTTAGCCAACAGTGATCGGGATGCGGTGAATGACCTGAACGGAGGCCTGATCTGTCTATTGAACCTTAAACCGGAAGCGAAGACGGACCTATTGAAAACGCTTAGCGAAAATGATGAATCGGCCTCGAGGAATAATATTATTGTCGGCGCAACGACCGAACGACCTACCTTTAGCAATTGGTTGAAGGATTTTATCAGGTTGAACGGAACTGATATTTTTAACAACCTGACCTTAACGGAATATCTGACTAATTCAAAGAACGGAAAATTACTTCAAGATGACGAAAAATTGTTAATGGCTAAATTTTTTATTTTGTACAGAAACTTGAAGTTTTTTCCCGATAGTTTGAGCGGCGTTAACCCGGACAAATGGGAAATCGTTCCTGTGAATCAGGTGACGACAAAATCAAGGGCAATCCAGAATATTCCAGGACCAGAGCAAAATAAAAAACTGCGGGAACTCCGGGAAATCGCCGCGCAGTTCGCGCCCGGGTCGCTCGAGCGCCGGGCGGTGGAGGATGAGATAAGAAAATTAGGTAATTAGGATATTAGGGTATTGGGAAGGCATTAATTTCCTAATTACCTAATATCCTAATAACCTAAACTGTGTTTGATTATCTGGTAAAATTCAATAAACTGCCGCAGGAGTTGCGGGACGAGGTGTCGACACCGCTGGTGATGGCGGCGATCGACGAGCTGGAAGAACGTTTCCGGGTGAATTTAGCGACGGTGATCATGCGGGTAATGGTGAAAGAGATTTCCTTCGACGATCTGAAGCAGTTTTTTATCGAGGAATTCGAGTTGAGCGAACCGATGGCGGAGCAGCTGCAGCTGGAATTGGCCGGACGGGTGTTCTTGAAGGTCGCGGATTATCTGGGGATCGATCTGGAGAGAATCATTTCAAGCGAACAACCGCAAACGTCCGGGCCGGACACTATGACCATCGCGCCGCCGGCGGCGGTTCCGGCCGAAGACCAGGTGCGGGGCGCGCAGTTTTTCTTTTCGCCCGAAGACGAACAGGAGATCAGGGAGTTGACCAAAAAGACCATCGAGGTGCCGCAAGAGGCGAATACGGAAAATCTGGAAGATCGGATCGTCAAGATCATCGAGAAGGCGGAGATTAATTTCGGCAGCGAAGACCTGACCAACCGCTTCAAGTTGATCTTGCGGACCTATTTGCGCGGCATCCGGACACGGCTCGACACCAAACTGACCCTGACCAAGGGTTTCGAGTCCGGCGGGCTGGGGTTCGATAGCGATTCGGCCGAGGGCGTGCTTGCTTTGGCCGACCAGAGCGAAAAGTTGCTTGCCGCCGAGCCGCTCAAAAAGCCGCCGGCGATCGCGGTGCCGGAAGACCGGCAAGTGGCGGCCGCGGCCGGAGGGCAGAAACAGGATTTAGCGCAGCTGCAGGCCATCGGTGCGCGCGATATCGAATACGATCTGGCAAAGGAGCTTGCGAAAAAAGAGCAGGCGGGCGCCGCGAACCAAGAAGCGCCAACGGCCGAAGCGCCGAAAGAGCAGCCGCTCGCGCCGCCGCCGCTGCCGGTGGCCGACACCATAATTATCAAGCGGCCGCCAGAGACCGGCAACAAAGTGAAGATGGAGGACATCAAATACGTTCCGAAATCGATGGGCCCGACCGACGAACTGCAGTATTTCGACCTGGCCAGCTTGCGTCGGCTGGACAAAGAACCGGCCGCGGCCACCGCCAAGATCCTGAGCAAGATAAAATTGCTGGAAGAGGAGAGCTACGGCAGGCGGCTCGAGGGCATCAAGGCCTGGCGCCAAAGTCCGGTCAACAAACTGTATCTATCGATCGGTGAACAGGCGATGGCTAAAAACCAGCCGATCGAGATCATCATCGAAGAGCGCAACACCGCTGGAGAAGAGACCCTGACCGGCGAAGAATTCGAAGCGATCATGGCGCTGAATAAGAATATAAGGTATTAAGATGCAACAATTCACCGTACCACAATTCATCGACGTTGAAGACAAGATCATCGGCCCGATCACCAGCCGGCAGTTCGTGATCATGCTCGGCACTTTCATGCTGATCGCTCTCAATTACAAGATTTTTTATTTCAGTTGGTTCATCGTCATCAGCATCCCGGAATTGGCGATCGCCCTGGTCTTCGCCTTCATCAAGGTCAACGGCCGTCCGTTCCATTTTTTCGTCCTGAATATGGTGCAGACGCTGAAGCGCGCCGGCCTGCGGGTCTGGAACAACGGCAACAACGAGGCCGAGATTGAACCGGGCAAAGTAGTAAGTAAGCCGGCCGCGGCCGCGGCGGCCGTGAATCACCTGCCCGCCTACCAGACGTCCCGCCTGCAAGAACTGTCATTGATTGTCGATACCCAGGGAGCGTATAAGGGAGAGGATAAGGTGTAAAAATTAAATATCAAAATGCAAAATGACAATTCAAAGTTTAAAATTGAATTTAAAAAACGTTTATATAATTTTGTATTGAGATTAATAAAGTTTATCGATAAACTGCCAAAAGATTCTGTCTGCCAGACAATGGGTAATCAATTAATTCGTAGCGGTACAAGCATCTTAGCCAATTATGTTGAAGCAAGTTCGGCAAGTTCCAGAAAGGATTTTATTAATTTTTTCACCCATTCATTAAAATCCGCAAACGAATCTAAGGTTTGGCTGACTCTATTAAGAGATCTTGATAAGGGCAATAAAAACGAACTATCATGGCTACTGAATGAGTTAATCGAAATAGCTAATATAATAGCATCAAGCATTTTAACGCTTAAGGGCAAGAAGTAACTTTAAATTTTAAACTGTCATTTTAAATTTTGATTTTTCCATTTTGATTTTATTACTATGGCAAATAAACTCGCTAGCGGCAAGATTTCGGCTTCGACCCAGCGCTATCTCGATATCGCTGAGATCCGCGATAACACCGTTATCATGAAAGACGGTACTTTACGGTCGGTGATCCTGGTTTCGAGCATCAACTTTTCCTTGAAAAGCGAGGACGAACAGGGCGCGATCATCGCCGCCTATGTCGGCTTCTTGAACAATATCGATTTCCCCCTGCAGGTGGTGGTGCAGTCGCGCGAACTTGACATCGAAAATTATCTGAACGCCCTGAAACAGAAAGAGAAAGAGCAGACCAATGAACTTTTGAAAATCCAGATCGCCGAATATATCCAGTATATCACCGAGCTGATTTCCATCGGCAAGATTATGAACAAGAAGTTCTATCTGGTGGTGCCGTACAATCCGATCACCGACAAGCAGAAGGGCTTCTTCTCCTCGCTCACCGACGCCCTGAAGCCCGGGTCGCTGGTCAAGATGAAGCGGGAGATGTTCCTGCGCCGGCGCGAGAAATTGACCAGGCGGGTGGAGAACACCATCTCCGGCCTGGCCTCGATCGGCCTCAATGCAGTCGAACTTGATACTCAAGGGCTGGTAGAATTATATTATAATACCTACAATCCGGTGGTCTCCGCCAACCAGAAACTGGCGGATATAAATAAATTGCGAATAAGCGAATAACGATGTTTAATCCGAATCAAGTGCAAAAACAGGAAGCCGAGGAACTGGAGCGTAAGCGCCAGCAGGTCTTGGCCGCGGTCGAGAGCCAGCAGAGCATCGATACGACCAGGGAATTGATCGAGCAGGAAAAGGCCTTCCGGCGCGGCATCGTCACCATCAAGGACCTGATCGCGCCGGCCAGTTTGCAGCGTTTTCCCGACTACCTGCGGCTGGGCGAAAAGTTCGTGCGCACCATTTTCGTCATCAACTATCCGCGCTATATCAGCGTCGGCTGGTTCGCGCCGATCATCAACCTGAACTCCACCATCGACATTTCGATGTTTTTCTACCCGATATCCAGTCCGATTGTGCTGAAACAACTCAAAAAGAAAGTCGGCACGCTTGAGGCGCAGATCATTTCCGACGCCGAGAAGGGCGCGGCGCGCGATCCCTTGCGCGAAACCGCTCTGCAGGACATCGAGGCCCTGCGCGACGCGCTGACTCAGGGCACGGAAAAATTTTTCCAGTTCGCCCTGTACGTCACCATCTACGCCGACACCAAAGAAGAGCTCGACCGCGAGTCGGACGAGATCGAGAATATTTTCGGTTCGCGGCTGGTCTATTCGCGCCGCTCTTTCTACCAATCCGAGCAGGGGTTCAATTCGACCATGCCGATCGGCAACGACGAGCTGTACATCGCTTTCAATATGAACTCTTCGCCGATCGCTTCCTCTTTCCCGTTCATGTCGTCCGAACTGACGAGCGATAACGGCATCCTTTACGGCATCAACCGCCACAATAATTCGTTGATCCTGTTCGACCGTTTTTCTTTGCAGAACGCCAACACCGTGGTTTTCGCCACCTCCGGCGCCGGCAAGAGCTACGCGATCAAGCTGGAGGTTCTGCGTAGCTTGATGATGGGCACGGACGTGATCATCATCGATCCGGAATATGAATACAAGCACCTGTCGGACGCGGTCGGCGGCACCTATGTGAACATCTCGCTTTCGAGCGAAAATAAGATCAATCCCTTCGACCTGCCGCGCTCGATCGGCGGCGACTCGCGCGCCGAAGACGTGATCAGGAGCGCGGTGATCACCACTAAGGGCCTGATCCGGCTGATGCTCGGGGATCTGAATCACCAGGAGGACTCGATCGTTGATCGGGCGCTGCTCGAAACCTTTGCCAAGAAAGACATCACGGCCGAGGCGGACCTGACCAAAGTGGAGCCGCCGATCATGCGGGATCTACAGGACGTGCTCGAAGGCATGGAGGGCGGCGCCGATCTGGCCCTGCGCCTGCGCAAATACACCGAGGGCACCTTCGCCGGCCTTCTGAACAATCCGACCAATGTGCGCATGGACAACCAGCTGGTTTGTTTCTCGGTGCGCGACCTGGAAGACGAATTGCGGCCGATCGCCATCTACACCATCATCAACTATATCTGGAATACGGTGCGTTCGGAGGTCAAGCGGCGGATCCTGGTAATCGATGAGGCCTGGTGGATGATGCAGCACGAGGACTCGGCCAAATTCATCTACGCGCTGGTCAAGCGCTGCCGCAAGTATTATCTCGGCGTCACCACCATTACCCAGGACGTGAACGACTTCTTGACCTCGCCCTACGGCCAGGCGATCGTCACCAACTCCTCGCTGCAGCTTTTGCTCAAGCAGTCGCCGGCGGCGATGGCACTGGTGCAGAAGACCTTCAACCTGACCGAGGGCGAGAAATATCTGCTGCTCGAATGCGGCGTGGGCGAGGGGATCTTTTTCGCCGGCTCCAAGCACGCGGCGATCAAGATCGTCGCTTCCTATACTGAAGACCAGCTGATCACCACTGACCCGAAGCAGCTCCTGGAGATCGAGGAAGCCAAGAAAGAGTTCGCGGCCAGCGTGGAAAGCCAGGGGCAGATCGAGGGCGCGCCGGGCGGCGGCGAGCAGATAGAATTATAACATATGGAGATCGATCGACGACTTACAGGCGGAATATTCTTACTGATCGGTCTGGCCGTAGCGGCCGGCATCGTTTATGTTTTATTTTTTTACGATTTCAACAAGCAACCGGAGCCGGTAAGGCAACCGGCGATAAAAGAGCAGCCGGCAAAGACCGGTCCGGCCGTCCCGGCTAAACCGGCGGGCGAGAAGAAGATAATCGAGATCAAGCCGCAGATCGCGCCCAAAGAAGTGGGCGAGGAGGACCTGAAACAGATGGCGGCGCTCTTTGCCGAGCGCTTCGGCAGCTACTCCAACCAGTCGAATTACCGTAATTTGCGCGACCTGGAGATCTTTATGACCGTGCGGATGCAGGCCTGGGCCGAGGAGTTCATCAAGCTGATGATCATGCGCAAAGAGGATACCAGCATCTATTACGGCATCACCACGCGTGCCATCTCGCAGAAAACGGTGACCTTCGACGCCGAGGCCGGGACCGCCAAGATCATGGTCGGCACCCAGCGGCGCGAGTCGCTTTCGACCGGCGCCAACTCCGCCGGTTTCGGCCAGAACCTGGAAATCGTCTTCAAGAAAGAGGGCGGCATCTGGAAGACCGACGAGGCGAATTGGCAGGCGAAGTAAACAACAGGATTTAAGATTTAAGAATTAAGATTTAAGAAGTTGAATACAGGTAATCATGCTGAAAATAATTTCAGACAAAAGGCCGGGCAAGCATGGTCTTTTTTTGTTGATCTATTATTTCCGATCCACTGCGTCGGTTGCGGCCGCGAGGGCGAGTGGTTGTGCGCCGGATGTTTCTTGAAAATAAAGATTTTGGACGCGCAAGAATGTTTTAATTGCGGCCGCTGGAGCGAAACGGGCGAGACCTGCCGTGCCTGCAAAGCGGAAGTTCAGCTCGACGGTCTGATCGTGGCCGCGGATTACCGCGGGAAAATAATTTCGCAACTGGTCAAACTGCTCAAGTATAATTTCATCGAAGATATCGCCCCGATTTTGGCAAAAATAATTCTGAAACAACTGTCGCTCTCGGCCGAATTCGAGACAAGAAACAACCTGATCATCATGCCGGTGCCGCTCCATCCGAAACGAGAGCGCTGGCGCGGCTTCAATCAGGCAGAACTGATCGCGCGCGCCGTGGCCGCCGGACTGGACAAGACAGTCGACGCGAAAAGTTTGGCAAGGATCAGAAATATCAAGCCGCAGACCAGATTCAACCAGGAAGAGAGGAGGGAAAACGTCAGGGATTGTTTTTCTTTCACGGGTGATAAGCAAAATATTAAGGGCAAAATCGTACTGTTGATCGATGACGTGGTGACGACCGGCGCCACGATCAGCGAGTGCGCCAAAGCGCTCAAAGCGGCCGGCGCCAAAACCGTCTGGGCCGTGGCCGTGGCGAGGGGCTAAAATCAGGTTTTAGGTGTTAGGTGCTAGGTTTCAGGTTTGGGCCAGGGTTTACAAAACATCCTTTGTATATTAGAATAATTTTAGCGAATTAGACCAAGTTGTTGGTTCTTTTTTTATCATCAAATTTATTGGAGAGGTGCTTGAGCGGCTGAAAAGAGCATCCTGCTAAGATGCCTGCCCCGCGCATGTGGGGTTGACCCTTCACGGGGTCCGAGGGTTCGCCCCAGCATTCGCGGGGCGCCCCGGGTTTATCCCGGGGCGAATCCAAACAAATGCATTACGTATATATTTTACAAAGCAGAAAAGACAATAATTTATATACCGGCTATACTTCGGACTTAAAAAGACGTATAGCCGAACACGAGGCGGGAAAAGTTGAATCGACTCGTTTTAGGCGGCCGTTACATTTAATTTGTTATGAAGCATATTTAGACAAGAAAGCGGCAGAGAGAAGAGAAAAGTTTTTAAAAACGAGTGATGGGAAAATTGATTTGAAAAGAAGGTTAAAGTCATAAAATATTGGAAAGGTGGCCGAGCGGCTGAAGGCAGCATCCTGCTAAGATGTTGACCCTTTACGGGGTCCGAGGGTTCGAATCCCTCCCTTTCCGCAAACAAAATCAACCCAACCTGCGTTGGGTTGATTTTGTTTGTAGATAGGTTTAGGAGGGATTCGAAAGCCGGAGAGATGTTCCGCCAGCAGGCGGAACCGCGAGGCGGGGTCGCGACCAAGGCGAGCGGCGGCGAGCCGAGAGTTGTGACCGAATCCCTCCCTTTCCGCATTTTATCAAATTCAATACTTGGGGCAATAATTTTTACAACTAACGGAGAAATACTCCGTTAGTTGTTTTTATTAATATTTTTAGCTATAGTTTAATCATGGAATTTCTTCTCGACCTCAATAATCGAAATGAAAACAAGCAACTCGGATTCAGTATGGTTGAACTCTTAGTGGTGATTGCCATCATCGCCATGCTCGCCGCCGTGGCCGCAGTGGCGCTGGGCGGCGCGCGCACCAGCGCCCGTGACACCAAGCGCAAGGCCGATCTGGCGCGGATCGGCCAATTGCTTTCCGCTTCGGACTGCTATCTGCCGACGGCGGGAGAGGGGGACTACGACCTGGTGCAGATCGCCGCGGATATGGCGGCCGCGAATCCAGATTACGCCAGATACGCCTCGATGCTACCGCGCGATCCCAAAACCGGCGGGGAAGCCGCGAGCAACTACCGCTATCAGGTGACAGCCGACAAACACTGCGTGCTCTACGCCAATCTGGAGAAAGCCAACGAACCCATCACCCTGCCCGCCCTGACCGCGCCGGCGCCGAACTCCGGCAGCGGCGCACTCAAGGCCGCGGCCCCCGGCCCAAACGGCAGCGATATCTATTATCAGATTTCAAAATAAAAGTTTACGCATGAAATTACTTATCGGCAGCAACAACCAAAATAAATTGAAACAGTTCAGGGAAATCTTCGCGCGATTGAAACCCGATGTTGAATCGTTGTTCCCAAATTATCTGTCCGCTTGACAACATTGACATCCGGCAAATTGTCTTTTATAATTATTTTTCATACTCAACCAGGGTTCATATATTTTCGCTCATTCCAGCAATCAAATATCAACTTCTTCAGGAAGGGGGGGGCGCCGCATGTTCCACTATCCGTTGCGCTACAGGATTTCGGACTGCGTGTTCGAACTTCTTTTTTTCGGGATTGTGAACGAAAACCCAAAACCGAACAAATCGATGTTCGTCAAATGGGCATTCCCGATCCAGATGCTGAAAATGATCTGCATCGCAGGTCTTTTAGCCGCCGTTTCCTGCTTCTTCGCTCCCCTGGAAACGGCCCTCACTACCTGGATGATTGCCTCGTTTTTTCTGTTGCTCATCGGCACGGCGGTTTTCACGGCCTATTGATGGGCACAACCCTAATCCGGGTCCGACGTTCGCGTCGGACTTTTTTATTTTCATAATGGAGCTTGGTTCCGTTATTTGTAATAAGTTGAGGTCGGGCAGGATTGACATCGGGCCTGATATGATATATGGTAACTAATTACAAAAACTTTATTTCTTATCAATCAGGAGGTGGGAGATGGCGGATGTGAGCGAGCAAAAGCAATTGGAGCGGATCAAAGGATTTGAACCTTGGAAAAATTTTTATCATGAAACTCCGTACGAGATTAATGGCCGTCGGTTCATAGTCCGCAGTTTCGGACTTTGCCACTGGGAGAAGATCATCTTTTTCTGGCCGGACGGCCGCGAGTTCTACCGGCTGAAGCGGAGTATGGCCGCTTGGTTCAAGCGGGGTGACGATCGGACGCCGCGCGAGGAGTTCTTTTACTGCAAGCGCCGTCGGCGCTATCTCGGTCCGCAGAACTGCTTTGTAGAGTTCTGCAATCTGGCGATGAAACAGGACCGCCCCGGCAACCGAGAGTTCCGGGCGATCGGCCAGGCGCTCGTCATCAGGAAAGAGGTCCTGGCGCTCTACACCAGATTCTACCGCAGGCATTTTTTGCACCAGCGGTAGCCCGAAACAAGCCAAACCAGAACCCGCTCTCTCGCCAGGGCGGGTTTTTTCATCGCCATCCGCCCGCTGGCGGAGGCGATTGATTTTTTAAGCTTATTTTAATTGACATATCGGCCAAAATGAAATAAAATTTTAAATTACCTTTAAGGATCGCTCTATTTAAAAAATAACGCAGTGAAGGGGGTAAAGATGAAAAACTTGCTGGAGCTTTCGCGTTGGGAATACCGCTTTTTGCTGTTGCCGGAAGCAGTGGCAAATTTTTTAGATGAGGTCTGCGAATTCATGCAGCAGATCCGCTACGAGCAGCCCATAACCAGGACCGTTTACCTCAACTCGGACAACTATGCCGTACCCTGGGGCTATTCCTTGCGCCTGCGGAAATACCTCAGCCATTATTCCAATCCGATTCAGATCGATCCTGGCGAAGCTTATCGTCTGGAAATAAAGGTCGCCGGAGACAACCATCGGCGCGAAAAGACCCTGCTGGAACTGCCCCTGAAGGAGGCGATCGCCTATGCTCAAGATTTTTTAGGCGATCACGTCTGCGAACCGTTGCGTCCTTACACCGTGGCCGAGTATCAGCGGCTGCATTTCGTTCCCCGGCACGGTGAAGGATTGCGGCTCACGGTGGATCGGGATACCCGCTACAGCTTCTTTTCTTTCGCCGTTTCCAATGATCGGAGCATACCTATCGGACGGGAGGATTTCGCCAGGGTTGAGATCAAACTGGGCGAAGGGGGCGCCGAAACGGCCGCGCATGCCAAGCTCCTGTCATTGCTCGAGAAATACCGCTCTCTGCCGGTGATTTCCAAGCGTGAAACCGCCAATTCGCTGGTCGGCCGTTATATCGACCTGTTCGGAGACGATTTCTTCAAGGAGCTTTCGCGGTGCGAGGTAGAATCGAAGTTTCTCCTCGACCACCCCAACCCGGCCGCTCTCCTGATCGGCTTGAAGAAAATGCTCCTCAAGAGCGGCCCCTATTTTCTGCCGCAGGCGTATCCGTACATCCAGCAAGCGGCCTCGATCAATCATTATTGGGGACGTCGGGACGGCGGCGGGAAGCTTTGCGACGGGCTGAAGCTCCAATTGTATGGCAAGATGCTGCGTCCCATATTCAAGCGCGATACCGAAGTGCGTTTGACCGCCGTTGGCCGGATTCCGGTCCTAGTCCGCCGGGAGGTAAAGGAAGCGCCTTTCGTCTACACGCCGGAAGATTACCGGCAGACGCTTGCGGACGCCGCCAACTCATTGGGCGAGCTGTCGCCGGTCGGCTACGTTTACCGCCTGCGCCGCGCTTTTTGGCCGGAAAATTTTCACAGCAAGAGGATATTCCACATTTCCATTGATGAAATTTCCAGCCCGACCGGCAAGAAGATGTATCAGCTCGAGGTCGAGTATACCGGCCGGCATCACGGCGGACACCTCCTGCAGGATCCGCAAGCTGCCCAAGACGAGATCGTCAACGAGGTAGGAGAGCTGTCCGCCATCGTGCTCGATTTTTGCAACCGTGATCGTGAGTGCCTGAAGCCCACGACCCTGACCAAGTTCGACTGGCTCACGCAAGGAGGGTGAGCCGATCTACCTGACATTCACAGAGGACACCCGCATACCGGTGTCCTTTTTTTCATTTGATATACGCGCTTATTTTAGGGTATAATAATTTCGATGTAATTCCTGCATCTTTTGTCATCCCGGGCTTGACCCGGGATCCAGAAGGAAGTAACGCATAAAAATTAATAAGGAGGCGCTTATTCGCATGTGCCCCGCAAAATGCGGGGCTTTCGCGAAGCGAAACAATATGAAAATCAAGAATCTGCCGGCCTGCGAACGGCCGCGGGAGAAGCTGGCTAAATACGGCCCAGGCAAACTTACTAAATCAGAACTGCTCGCCATTCTTTTAGGTACCGGCACCAAGGGCGTGAACGCCATTGAACTCGCCAACCGAATCTTAAAAAAGTTCGGCGACAAGTTGACAGAAGCCGATTTTAAAACACTCAAAAATACTTTCGGTCTCGGTCCGGCCAAAGCCGCGGAGATCATCGCCGCGCTGGAGCTCGGTAAACGCTTACTCAAGGGTAAACAAACGACGCTAATCCTCTCGCCCAAAGACGTCTGGGAAAATTTGAAAGACCTGCGCGACAACAAAAAAGAACATTTCGTCATTTTTTATCTGAATTCCCGCAATCAGGAAATCGAACGGGAAATTATCTCTGTCGGGACGCTGAACGCCAACCTGGTGCATCCGCGCGAGGTCTTTGAGCCGGCAGTCAAGAATCTGGCCGCGCAGATCATCGTCGCCCACAACCACCCCTCCGGCAACACTGAGCCGTCCGAAGACGATCTGACCATCACCAAGCGATTGATCGAGGCAGGGAAGCTGCTCGGCATCGAGCTCCTCGACCACGTTATCGTTGCCAAAACTAGTTGGTCTAGTTTAAAAGATAAAGGAATGATTTGATAATATATAGTTAGTCAATTTTTCGTTAAGAACCTTGCGATTTAACTCAAAACAGTAAAAATATAGCAAATTTTAATAGTTTTTCACGATTATGTTAATAAAAGGTATTTATTGCTTAGTTTTTTAAATATTTGCATAGTTTGATTAAATTTTGCATAGTTTATAAGACATCTTGCATAGTTTATAAAACTATGCTATTTTAATAAACATGGAAGAAAAATTACTAAATATAAGCGAAGCTGCTGAAATATTAGGTGTTTCCTTAGATACATTGCGCCGCTGGGATAAAAGCGGTAAGTTAGTAGCAATCAGAAAAGAAGGCGGCGTACATCGGTATTATACTGAAAAGGACTTAGAGATCTTTGCCAGCGATCTGATTAAGCTTGCCTATGAATGGACGAGCGACGGTTTTGAGTTGCCCGCGAGATTCTATTGCGCCAATAGCGCAGTATTCCAGGCAAAAATTATAAAATTGCAGAATGCATTGATGCAATCGCCGCAATTTTCCAACATAGTTTCGCTCGTTGTCGCGGTCAGTGGCGAAATCGGTAATAATTCCTTCGATCACAATCTGGGCAAGTGGCCAGATGTGTCGGGAATATTTTTTGCCTATGATTTGAATAAACGACTGGTTGTGCTTGCCGACCGGGGGCTAGGGGTATTGGGAACACTTAGTCGCGTCCGACCAGAACTCAAAAATCACGTTGAGGCGCTTCGGATGGCCTTTACCGAGGTTATCTCGGGGCGTGATCCGGAAAAGCGCGGAAACGGTTTAAAATTTGTGCGCGAAGTCATTTCAGAAAATCCGATGAGTTTATTTTTTCGCAGCGGCGATGCCGAGTTACGGCTTCAAGAAGGGAATTCCGAATTATCTATAACACGCGCTCAAATTAGCAACC
>JAJYMT010000031.1 GCA_021786695.1 bacterium | reverse complement strand
AGTCAATTCGCGCTGCAGTTCCAAAAAATTCTGGTTGGCCTTGAGGTCCGGATAGGCTTCGGCCAGGGCAAAGATCGATTTCAGGGTATCGGACAGGGTATTTTCCGCTTTGGCCTTGGCTTCGCCGGCCGGCGCGGCCATCGCCGCGTTACGCGCGTTGATCACTTTCTCAAAAGTCGATTGCTCGTGGGCGGCATAGCCCTTGACCGTCTCGACCAGATTCGGGATCAGGTCGTAGCGGCGCTTCAGTTGGACGTCGATGTCGCTCCAGGCCTCATTGACGCGGTTCTTCAGCCGGATCAGGCCGTTGTAGATGGCGATGAAATAGACGACGAGTGCCGCTACCGCACCGAGCACGATCCATAGAGTGGTTGTCATAAATTTTTTCATCGCGAATGATTGCGAATTACTCTCGAATATTGCGGATCAATAATTCGATTTTATTCTAACCAAACCGATTTTTATTAATATCTATAATTATGTCTTATTGGTTATTTTTATTTTAACTTTTTTCCCGCGTAATTTAGCGGCATAATAACCGGCCAACAGAGCGGCTGTGCTGATAATCTCGTCTTTTGACTTATGCTCGTTTAATTTCATCCTATCAAAATTTATGTTTTCCGGAGCGATAATTTCGAAATCCCAATTCTTAAGTATTAACTCATGATCTTTAAATCTGATTAAGGCGGTCGGTCCGTTTTCATCGGCCAATTCCACTATAATATCACCTGATTTTGCTGATTTTTGCAAGGCCTCGTTATCTGCCTGGTCGCGTCCGATCAAGAGTAAAATTTTTTCTTCGCCGTTATCAGAGTTCGCGGTCAGCCAGAATACTCTGCCGTGTTTGATGATTTCCGTATCGCCTCCCTGGCACTCCGGCCAATAGGTAAAAAGTTCTTTCAGTTTCTTGCTATACCCGGGGTCGGTGAGCAGGCAGCCGCCGGCCGGACTGGGGTAATCTTTGATACCATATCGAGCGGCCAATTCGACCTGGCGTTTTCTGGAGCGGCCGCTGATATCAAGCAGTTTGTTTCTGTCTACCAGTAAGGTTTTTTCCGGCATTGTCTCGTCAAGGAGTTTTGCGGATAACGGCCGGACCAGGCGGTCGCCGATGCCGGAAATTTTGGCCACGATCGCCAGTGCTTGAAGATTCTGCGACATCGGCCGCTGGCCGAGCACCTCGCCGGTCGCTACCAGATCAAAACCGTCCCTCTCCATAAGCTCCCGGGCGCGCGTCAGCATCAGCGCGTGGCAATCGATGCAGGGATTCATATTAGAACCGTAGCCGTGCGCCGGCTGCTTGACCATTGCCAGGTGCTCCTCTCTGAAATCATGTTCGAGCAATCTGATGCCCAACTGCTCAGCCGCTTTGCGCGCTTTAGCGGCGCCGAAAAAATTGCTGATGAAAGTTATTCCCGCCACCTCGACGCCCTGCTCAAGGAGCAGTTTGGCAGCCAACATCGAATCCAGCCCGCCGGAAAGGAGAACAAGTGCTTTAACTTTTTTCATCGCCGATTATCTTTAAAACCTCATTCTTAAGTCCACCACACCAATTATGCCCGCAGTCCGCCACCTCAATCAGCCGGATATTTTCCGCTCGAGCGAAGTCCGCTACCTCGCGGTCGCAAAAATAATTGTCGTTCTTGCCCCTAATGATAGTGAGATTTTCTTTCGGCAGTTTTTTTAAAACTATCCGGAAATCCGGCTGCATTAATTTCTGGCAATTTTTTATCCCCGCAATTATTTCTTTGGCTCCGATGTCGTGGAACGAAACGCCCGGCCCCTCCGCGGCCAGATAACGCAGCCAGCGCCAGGCCCAGGCAAAAATATTTCTTTTAAAAATCGGCGGATTGACCAAAATTAATTTGTTATCACGGCCGTTTTGCCAATTGGAAAGCGCGTAGTGGCAGCCCAAGCTGTGGCAAACAATGTACTCCGCCTCCGGCAGCTTCATCGGATCGCCGAATTCCTCCCAGATATCCGATCCTTCGCCCATTCTGTAATTCTTGACCCGACTCATCCATCCGGGCAAGATGATACTTTTTCTCATCATTTTATTTTAAAGACAATATCTGGTAACCGTAGCGCTCGACTTCATCCTCCGGCCAAAATTTTTGCTCCTTGGTCTTGATGACATAGCCGACCTCTTTTTCGATCGTTCTGCCGGAATATTCTTTCGTCGCCGGATCCCACTCGCGCAAAACCAGGACATCGCCTTCCCTCACCTCAAAGTCAGCGAGGCGCAGGTCGAAATTTTTCTTACCGTCCACTATCGCCTGAAAAAGTTCAGGCCAGGCCTTTTTTTCGATTTTCATATGATTAAATTTTTTTGATGCCCAGCCAAACCGTCTCACCATTCACTTTCACTTCTTTTTTCGCATCCGCATCGTCGCGATGTTCATGCTTAATCGACTCGGCCAGGGTGTCTTTTTTCAACTCCTCGCCGAATTTTTCAAACACCTGTTTAACCAGCGGCGCGCTGAAATCCGCCTCGTCGATGCTCCAATAGATAGCGATGCAATCGGCGATAGTCAATCCGGCATTCTTGCGTAAATTATTTATTGAGCGCACCAGCTCCCGCCTTACGCCGTCCAGTTTTAATTCTTCCGTCAACTCGGTGCCGAGTTTTTTTTCACTACCATAGGCATACCGTAAAACATTTACCTCCTCTTTAATAAGTCGCGCTAATTCCTCTGATAAATCTTTAGCTAGTGGAGATTCATAAAATGGTAAAACCTGCCTGATCTTTATTCCTGCGGCATCTCTCGCAGATAATCCCTCAGCGGCGCTCGTTCTTGCAATACTCATTTCTTCCAAAATCTTGTTATGCGTTACGCGTTCCACGTTACGCGACTCGGGCCACGCCTCCAAATGCACAGATTTTTTGTCATCCTTAAAATTATTGCCAGTCACCCGCTGCCACAAGCTCTCCGCCATAAAAGGCATAAAAGGCGCCATCACCTTGGACAGTTCGATCAGAACATATTTTGTTGTGGCTAAAGCATTATCTCTGTCGCTTGCCTGTCCTGAGCTTGCCGAAGGATCTTTCTCATCATCAGATTTGAAGCGTTCGCGCGACCGGCGGATATACCAAGTCGACAAATCGTTGATGAAATCGCTCAATGGCCGGACCGAACGAGGCAGGTCGTAGCCGTCCATCTGTTTGGTGACTTCCGCGATTAACTGATTCAACCTTGCAATTATCCATTGATCCAAAACATTTATTGAATTAAATTGATAATTCGTAATTGATAATTCGTAATTGACTGCGTACTGTTCATAAAACTTATATACATTCCAGAGCACCATCAGATTTTTTCTTAACGCCTCTTCCACTCCCTTGTCGGAAAAATTCAGATCGTCTGCCATCATTACTGCCGATGATAGAAGATAATAACGTACCGCATCAGCGCCATAACGCTCGAACAAGATGCTCGGATCGGTGTAATTTTTCAGACGCTTGGCCATCTTCTTACCGTCCTCGGCCAAGACGATGCCATTGACGATCACGTTCTTGAAAGCCGGCTTGTCCTTGATGGCGGAGGCCAAGAGGTGCAGATAATAAAACCAGGCGCGCGTCTGATCGGTGCCTTCGGCGATGAACTCAGCCGGAAAATTTTGCTCGAACTTTTCCTTATTTTCAAACGGATAATGCATCTGCGCATACGGCATAGAACCTGAGTCAAACCAGGTGTCCAAGACATCCGGCACGCGCTTCATTATTCCGCGGCACTTATCACATGATAAAACTATGCTGTCAACCCGATGCTTGTGCAGATCTATCGCTTTAGAATATACCGGAAACACCATTCCTTTATCCGGATATTTTCTGGCCGCCATCTCTTTGTCTGACCAGCCGTTTAAAATCGCTTCAATTGTCCTTAAGGGATCACCATGAGAAACTATGACCAGGTTTTTGTTTTCATATTTACAGTTCAGGTCTTCTAATAAAGAATTGATGCGAACTCTTACTTTAGAGTATGTTTCTACTCCGAATTGATTACTTTCATTAAATTGCATTTGCTCAATTTGGCGCCAATTTTCACTATGTTGACCGTTGAATTTTCCGGAATCAGTTTCACGTAAACGGTCATCAAAAATAATTTCCACTCCTAATTCTTTAGCAATTAATTCAGCTGTTTCTTTGGTCCTGGTTAGCGGGGAGCTGATGATCAAATCTACTTTTTGGTCTTTAAGCCCCTTGGCTGACTGCAACACGGCCGCTCTACCCCTTTCCGTAAGACCATATTGTGTTTTTTCCGGCAGGCAGCTTAGTATCTTCTTAACATTATTCTCCGCCTCGCCATGCCTGAATAAAAATAATTTATTAGGATTACCGAATTGTTCCCTGATTTCATCCACCGATCCCACTACTTTATATTCACCGCACGCTTCACATTTCCAAATCGGCATCACGCTCGCCCAGAAACGCTGGCGGCTGATTGACCAGTCGCGCGCGCCCTCGAGCCATTTGCCCCAGCGACCCTCCTTGATGTGCGCCGGCGACCAGCTGATCTCTTTGGCCAGTTCGATCGCCCGCTCTTTCACTTTTAAAACATTCACGAACCAGGAGGTGGTGACGTAATTGAGTAGCGGTGTCTCACAGCGCCAGCAGTGCGGGTAGTTATGTTCGTACTGCTCGGAGCTGAATAATTTATTATTCTCTTTGAGATACTCAACGATTTTTTTGTCAGTCGCCTGAACATCCTCAATTGGTTTTACGTGCAGACCGGCAAAATCAGTAACTTCATTATTAATGACACCATCCATACCAAGATGCTGAACGAACGGCAGGTTTTCTTTTTTCCCTAAATTCAAATCGTCCTCGCCGAAAGCCGGCGCGATGTGCACGATGCCGGTACCGTCTTCGGTCGAAACAAAATCACCGGCGTAAATCATCCAACCCTTCTCTTTATTCTTTAAACTTTCGTCTTTAGAATAATAATCAAAAAGCGGTTTATATTTTTTGCCGATTAAATCCTTGCCTTTAATTACTTTTGAGGTTTTAACAAAATTATTATGTTCAATTTGAAAAAATTCAGCCGTTACATCTTTTAAAGCATCTATTGTATCATCATCTACATCAGTCCCTATAACATTAATAACGCTGCCGATTCTATCTTTAGAAACTATATAACTTTCCTTGATATTGCTTTCTCTAAATTCAACATCTAGTTTCAGATAATCAATATCTTCTCCAACCGCCAACGCCGTATTGGCAATCAACGTCCAGGGCGTGGTCGTCCAAGCGAGGACGTACGTCCGAGCTTGCCCTGAGCCTGCCGAAGGGCTACCTTCTAACTCAAATTTAACAACCGCCGACAGATCTTTAATACCTTCCTTATACCCCTCCGTCACTTCCTGCTGGGATAGGGTCGTCTCACAGCGCGGGCAGATGTGGATGGAGCGATAGCTCTCATAGATCAGACCCTTGTCCCAAAGCTGTTTAAAGACCCACCAGACCGATTCCATAAAGGGCAGGTCCATCGTCTTGTAGCTATTCTCCATGTCCGCCCAGCGACCGAGGCGGCGAATCACTTTTTTCCATTCTTCGACATACGACAAGACCTTGGAGCGGCAAAACTCGTTGAATTTATCGACGCCGTATTCCAAAATATCTTTTTTACGCTTGAAGCCGAGCTCTTTTTCCGCGATGTTCTCGATCGGCAGGCCGTGGCAATCCCAGCCCCATTTGCGCTCCACCCGAAAGCCGTTCATCGTCCAATACCGCGGCACCGCGTCTTTCATCAAGGACGCGACGATATGGCCATGGTGCGGCAAACCGGTAGCAAAAGGCGGCCCATCATAAAAAACATAGTCGCCCTTCGGCGCCTCGCGCTCTACTGACTTCTCAAATATTTTTGCCCAATCCCAAAAAGTCAAAACTTCTTCCTCGAGTTTGACGATAGGATTAGCCGGTTTGTTTTCTGTCTTGTTCATAATAAAGAGATCCCTCCCCCGCATCAAGTTCGGGGTCGGGATGAGAGCGTTAAACAATCATTTAACGCTCTCATTTTAACCTAATCTAAGGAGAATTGTCAAAGCTAAGAACGAATAACTTTCTTGTCATTTCGACTCCCTCAATACTTCGGGATAAACTCCGGGAGAAATCCCTTATATTATTTATAGCTATCTTTAAGGGATTCCTCGTCCGCCGGCTGGCGGACTCGGAATGACAAGTTAAAGTTTTTTCCCAATCTTTATCTCCCTCAAAATATCATCCGGCAGCGGCTCGCCAGTTTTGGTAATGCCAGGATAGCGCCAAGCGGACACCACCTTACGATCCGTTTTTATATCCTCTACCATCACCCAGATTTCGTAGGGACGTTTTGAAGTTTTAACGGATTGCATTAGAGCAATGGTGTCCGGCGCGATACCATATTCTATCCTTTCCGGCGACCTGATAACCTTTTTCACCCGACTTTCAGACAAACCGTAAAACCGCATCTTCGCCCGGCTGTGCGAAGTCCAAAACAGTGGCTGATTCATTTTTTCCAAAATCATATCATTATCTTATCTCTTAATTATAATTATATTTACGATAATTGTCATTTAAGGGCGTAAAAAAGCAGCGCACATAATATGCGCTGCTTTTTTGAATTCGATAAAAAACTATTTTTTCTCTTTTGTCTCCGCGTCCTCCCAACTAAAATAAACCCCCTCTTTAGTTCCTGTTCCACTATTTTTAAGATCTGGAAAAAGAATTTTTCTAAGGCTATGTGGTGGGAGCTGAGTAAAATAAGCTAATACGCATATAAGATCCATTTCCTTGCTAAATCTCCCATATTTTCCATGGCCATCATCATTAAACGACACCACGTTAAGACCCCTAATCTCATGTTCTTTTAGTATTTCTTCCGCCATTTTTGCTAAATCCTCGGGGCTTGCTTCTGTCCACGCCGCGCATCTTAAAAAAATTCGTTTCTTTTGAGGAGAATCTAATTTTTGAGTAACCAAAGGAAATAATTGTTCAAATGATTTCGGTAATTCCTGCTCGGGATTTGGCCACTTTTCCAGATTCTCTTGGTAATAATCAAACAACCCGGCGTCTCCCCGTTCAATTTTTAGATTATTTTTAATAATAAATGACCTGACTGCTTCCAGCTCCTCTGCGTCATTTATTGAATCTAAAAATTCAACGAATCCCTTCCGCATCCATCCTCCTTCTGAAAAAATTTTTGTTAGCTGCTTAGCTCTTTCGAAGCTTAATTCACCTTTTTCATTCTCAACAAGAATATCTGCTTCCTTGTAATTATTAGCTTTTCCGCTAGTAATTTTTTCTTTCATTTTTGACGCTTCTGAATTAGCAGCTTCTTCACTAAACAATTTAAATTTCATACTTTTTATCATTAAGTTAATTATTGCCAAATTTTAATAAAATTATACCCCCCCCCGGCTATTTTTGTCAAAACATTAGAGCAAAAACTCTGAATAAAAATAATCGGCAACGCTAGTTGCCACAATAGAACCGTGCTGATATAATAATCAAACTAAAATATGAAATTCATCTTTAAATCAAAATTCAAACCGACCGGCGACCAGCCACAGGCCATTGCCAAGCTAGTTGAGGGTTTAAATAAAAAATACCGTGAGCAGACGCTCTTGGGCGTCACCGGCAGCGGCAAGACCCTGACTATGGCCAAAGTGATCGAAGCGGCGCAAAGACCGACGCTCGTCATTTCGCACAACAAGACGCTCGCCGCCCAGCTCTACGGCGAGTTCAAAAAATTCTTTCCGAACAATGCCGTCCATTACTTCGTTTCCTATTACGACTACTACCAGCCGGAAGCATACATCCCGCAGACCGATACATATATAGAAAAAGAGGCAACCATCAACGCCGAGATCGACCGCCTGCGCCACGCCTCGACCCAGTCGCTCTTGTCCCGCCGCGATGTAATTATTGTCGCCTCGGTCTCCTGCATCTACGGCTTGGGCGAGCCGGAGGACTACGAAGCTCTTAGCCAGACCTTCGCGCTCGGCGAAAAGATCAAACGCAACGAACTTCTGCGGCGGCTGATCAAAATCCAATACGAGCGCAACGATGCGGAATTCCTGCGCGGAACTTTCCGGGTCAGAGGAGACCAAGTCGACATCCACCTGGCGACCGGCGAGGCGGTCGTGAGCATCGGTTTGTCGGGCGACTCGATCGAAAAAATTTCCATTTTCAACATCCGCCCCGGCCGCGATCTGGCCTGGGCCAACGCCTTCGAAAAGATCGGACAGGATTTAAAGCAGATAATCATCCTGCCGGCCAAGCACTTCATGACCCCGGAAGACCGGCTGAAGAAAGCGCTTACCACCATCCGCCGGGAACTCGCCGAGCGCCTGGCCGAACTGAAAAAACAAAAAAAAGAGATGGAGGCCTACCGGCTGGAACGGCGCACCAACTACGACCTGGAGATGATCGAGCAGATCGGCTACTGCAATGGCATCGAGAACTATTCGCGCCATCTGTCCGACCGCGGCGCCGGAGAGCCGCCGGCGACCTTGATGGATTTTTTTCCAAAGGATTTTTTATTATTCGTCGACGAATCGCACGTCACTCTGCCGCAGGTGCGCGGCATGTACGCCGGCGACCAATCGCGGAAAACCACGCTGGTCGACTTCGGCTTCCGCCTGCCGAGCGCGCGCGACAACCGGCCGCTCAATTTCGAAGAGTTCAATGAAAAAATCAACCAGGTGATCTATGTTTCGGCCACGCCCCAGGAGTTTGAAATCAGGAATTCAAAACAGGTGGTGGAACAGATCGTCCGACCGACCGGTTTGCTCGACCCCGAAGTCGAGGTGCGGCCGAGCAAGAACCAGGTCTATGACCTGATCGAGGAAATCCAGAAAACCGTAGCCAAAAAACAGCGGGTGCTGGTAACCACGCTCACCAAGCGCATGGCCGAAGAACTATCAGAATATCTTAAAGAAAAAAAAATCAAAGTAAATTATCTCCACAGCGAGATTGATACGCTTGAGCGGGTGGACATTCTGCATGACTTGCGCAAAGGCAAATATGATGTGCTGGTCGGCATCAATCTCCTGCGCGAGGGCTTGGACCTGCCCGAGGTTTCGCTGGTCGCCATTCTCGACGCCGATATGGCCGGCTTCTTGCGCACCGAGACCTCGCTCATCCAAACCATGGGACGGGCCGCGCGCCATCAGGAAGGCCGCGTCATAATGTACGGCGACAAACTGACGCCGGCGATGCGCTACGCCATCAATGAAACCAAGCGCCGGCGTAAGATCCAAGAGCAATACAACAAAAAACACGGCATTACGCCGCGTTCTATTAAAACTGATTTTCACGAATCACTTCTTTAAGAATTCCCCGAAAACATTTTTTTATTTCTCAACTTCCGATGATAGCCGATGGCAAAACGGTGCGCTTCATCGCGCACCCGCTTAATCAGATGCATCGCCGGCGAGGCGAGCGGCAGTTGCAATGGCTTTTTCTCTCCGGCAAAAAAAAGTTTATCCGGCGCCGTCGCTGAACGCAGGCCGAGCCCCTTGGAGATGGCGATAACCGGAATATCCAGTTTATGTTTCTTCAAAGCCGCGGCGGCGATGTTGGCCTGCGCTTTGCCGCCATCGATAATGACAAGATCGGGAAGCGGCCATCTTTTCTTGTCATCCTGAGCGGAGCGAAGGATCTCGGTTTTGTTGATTGACTGAGATTCTTCAGCCTGCTCGCCTCGCTTGCGCTCTGGCGAAGCGGGCGGCTTCAGAATGACAGAATGGGAAAATCTCCTCTCCAACACTTCTTTTAGCATCCCTACGTCATTCGCCCGTCCCTGCCCAACACGTATCTTAAACTTCCGGTATTCATTCTTGTCCGGCTCTCCGTCAGCAAAAACCACCATCGAACCGACCGCCTCCTGGCCGAAAATATTTGAAATATCGAACCCTTCTATCCGCTGCGGCGCCTTGGCAAAGCCGAGCACCTTAGCGAGCTCCACCACATCGCTCGCGTACTTATCCGCGAGCCCCAAAATGTTGGCGTGCGCCAGCACGTTTTTCATATTTCCGAGCTGGAACTTCATGAACAACGACTCATTCATCAACTCTTCCATCCTGTCTTCACTCTTCTCTGACTTAATTTCTTTTTCTTTTTTATTGATTGCTGATTGTTGTTCTCTGATTATCTGATTTTTCTTTCCTTCAAGAAACAGGATGATCGGCCGGACCACCTTCTTCATATATTCCTGTCTGCTAACCGATCCGCCGCAGACCCCGAGACAGCGTCCGATCTGCGCGTAAAAGCAGGGCTTTTTTCCGATCGTCCGTTCGGTGCAGTAGGGCCAGATCTTCCTGATCGCCTTGACCGTTTCCCGCACCGCGGTCGCGGAAACGAACGGCCCGAAATACTTTCCGGTTCGGTCGATCTTGCGGGTGATGAACACGCCGGGTATCTCGTCATCAAGCGAAACCTTGATATAGCAGAAGCGCTTATCGTCACGCAACAGCACGTTAAATTCCGGCTGATGTTTTTTCACTAAATTCGCCTCAAGCAGCAGCGCCTCGATTTCACTGTCGGTTTCAAGCCAATCAATCCTGGCGATCCGCTTAAGCATCACCCATTTGGCTGGCGTATGTTCGGCGCTTTTCTGCCAATAGGAAAGCACCCGTGATTTCAGATTCGCGGCCTTGCCGATGTAAATGATTTTTCCGCCCGAATCGAAAAACTTATAGCAGCCGGGCTTTTGCGGAATCTTTAATTCTTTGACCTGCTCCAGGTTCATATTGGTAACCACAGATTACATTTTTTTCAACAAAAAAACAACCCTGATAAAATTGGGATGTTTTTTATGTCGGTGAAACTATTCTACTGAAATGGATTGAGTAGGACAGCTGGCGGCGGCGTTCTTAGCGCAAGTGATGTCATCCTGACTGATGACGGTCGACTTGCCTTCATCGCTTAACTTGAAGGTATTCGGGCAGAGCGCCACGCAAGTGCCGCAACCGATGCAGGTGTTCTGATCGACTTTTATCATATCTTATTATGATTAATTATATAACTCGCCGGAAAATCGGCGAGTCCTATAATAATAGTAGCAAAAAAACTTTTTTATGGCAATAAAAAGAAGGGCGGACTACACCCTTCTCATCTGGAGCGAGACGACGTATGCCGGGCACTCCGACTGACGGCGGGCGTCTCTGGCTACGTCAACGGCGCGCCCGTAGGAAGTGAAAGGCCGGAAGCCGTTGAGCGACAGATCGTATGCTCCGGAAAAAGTCGTCATCAGGTTACCGCCGATGTTTTCTCCGTAAAGCTTATGACTGTGGTCCATAACGACCATCACGGCCAGATTCCTGCTTTTTTTGAACAATCTTTCCGCTTCTTCCTCCGTGTCGGCGATTTTCATCTGTAAATGAGCCGCTTGCGCCCGGTTGAATTCCGGCACCATTAAGACAATATCACGGGCGGCTTTTTCGGCTTCGTTGCATGAACCAAAGGTCAGCAATCCGCCGTCAAGGAATGAACCGTAGCTTCTTCCGCCGGCCAGGGAATTCCTGCCGTATAAATATTCAAACCGCCTATTTTCGCGCAGCGGAGCGCTGGCTATGCAGACATAGCCCTTGATTTCCCGCATCACGCCACCTCCCGTTTTTTATTATTCTAAATTTTTTCTCAGATAATTCTTGAGTTCTCCGGCCTTGATCGTTTCCTGCTCCATGGTGTCGCGGTCACGCACCGTCACCGTGTCTTTTTCCAGGGTGTCGAAGTCGACGGTCACGCAAAACGGCGTGCCGATCTCGTCCTGGCGGCGGTAACGCTTGCCCACGTTGCCGTTGTCGTCGAATTCGCACATCCAATCCTGCTTCAGGTCCTGATAGATCGCCCGTGCCTTCTGGACCAGCTCCGGCTTGTTTTTAAGCAATGGGAAGACCGCCACCTTGATCGGCGCCAGTTCTTTCTTGAACTTCATCACCAGGCGGGTGTCATCGTCTTTCAATTTTTCCTCGGTGTAGGCCTCAGACAAGACGGCGAGCAGGGTGCGGGTCAGTCCGAACGACGGCTCAATGCAATGCGGCACGAACTTGTTGCCTTCGTCGTCGGTGTAGGTCAGATCGGCGTTGGAAAATTTGATGTGTTGCGAGAGGTCGTAATCGGTGCGGTAGGCGAAACCGTGCAATTCGCCCCAGCCGAGCGACGGAAATTCATATTCCACGTCATAGGTGTCCTTGGAATAAAACGAACGCTCGTTGTCGTCGTGGCGGCGCCAGCGCATGCGCATGGCGGAGAGTCCCAGGTCTTCCTCGAAAAACCGCTTGATCTCTTTCTGCCACTGTTCGAACGGCGCGCGCCAGTCGGATTCCTTCTGCGGCGGCGCGATGAAATATTCGATCTCCATCTGTTCAAATTCGCGGGTGCGGAAGATGAAATTGCCCGGAGTAATCTCGTTGCGGAAGGCCTTGCCGATCTGCGCCACGCCGAAGGGCAATTTTTTCCGCATGGTATTGGCGATGTTTTTGAAGTTAATGAAGATGCCTTGCGCGGTCTCACCCCGCAGATACGCCTTGTTCTTGGCGTCGGCGATCACGCCGATGTTGGTCTCGAACAACAGGTTGAATTTGCGCGCGTCGGTCCAGTCGACCTCGCCGCAGGAGGGGCAGTGGATTTCCAGTTCGTTCATCTTCGCGCCCACCTCTTCCAATTTGATCACCGCGGTTTTTTCCACGCCGATCTTCTCCTCCAGCAGCTTATCGCCGCGATGACGGGTCTTGCATTTCTTGCAGTCGACCAGCGGATCGTTGAAGTTCGACACGTGGCCGGAGGCCTCCCAGACCTTCGGGTTGGTGATGATTGCGCTGTCGAGGCCCACCATATCGTCACGGCGCTGCACGAAAGTGCGCCACCAGGTCTTCGCGATATTGTTTTTCAGTTCGGTGCCGTACGGCCCGTAATCCCAGGAGTTGGCCATGCCGCCGTAAATCTCGGAACCGGGAAAGATAAAGCCGCGCCGTTTAGAGAGCGATACGATCTGGTCCATTGTCACTTTTTTTTCGTCAGACATATTTTTCTAATGTCAAATTAATTATAAAAAAACTCGTCTCGAATATTTAATCTCTTAAATGTCCGGGACGAGTTTTCACCCGTGGTTCCACCCGATTTCCCCGTTGGAAACGGGGCACTTTTATAAATTGTATAAAGAGGAGCCAATCCCTCTTCAGTGTTTAATACTATAGATTATCTTTATTTTTCTGTCAATCTGCTATTGATTACTGTTCGTTGATCACTGCTCACTGGTTCCTTACATTTCCTCCATCGTCTCGATTCCCAATAGCTTGAGTCCATTCGCCAGCGCCTGGCTAACTGCACTTATGAGGGCGAGCCGCGCCGCGCGCGTCTCCGGCTCGGCCTTCAAAATCGGCACTTCGTGATAATAATCATTGAATTCCTGTGCCAGCTCGAACAGATATTTTGCAATCTCCGACGGCTCATATGTTTCTGCTGCTTTTTTTACTACCTCCGGGTACTTAGCTAATTTAATAATTAATCCCCCCTCCTTTGTTTCCGTCAGTAATTTTGAATTTTGAAATTTGAAATTTGAAATTGTTTGTTTCTTGTTTTTTGTTTTTTGTGATTTTTTTACTATACTATTTATTCTGGCAAAAGTATATTGTATATACGCTGCCGTAAACCCCTCGAAACGCAGGGCCTTCTCGATATCGAAAGTGATGACAGCCGCGCGACCGACCTTGACCATCTCAAACTTCATCGCGCCGATCGCAATCTTTTTCGCCGCCTCCTCGGTTTTTTTCTTGCTCCAATCCTCATGCCGCTTCCCGGTCTCCTCGACCGCCCTGCGGAACATCTCGTTCCAGAGGTCTTCATAAGTGATTACATTGCCGGTGCGCGACGACATCATGCCGGACGGCAGTTTGACAAACTCGTAGCCAAGATGAACCATCTGCGGCTTGCCTGTGCTCGCCTGCCCTGAACCTGCTGAAGGGAGCGAAGCCGAAGCATAGCCCATCAATTCAAAAATTTTGAAAAGTTGTTTGAAATATTGACCTTGCCTGATATCAACCACATAGATTGATTCATCCAGTTTGTACTTCTTGAATTTTTTTACTGCGAGCGGTAGGTCCGCCACGGGATAAAGCGCGGTGCCATCCGAGCGCAAGAACACCAATACGCCTAATTTATATTTTTCCAGATCGGCAATAGTCGCTCCTTGGCTTTCTTTCAAGATACCGGATTTTAGAAGCTGTTTCACCAATTTCCGGCCTTCGTCGATTACTTCGCTTTCATAAAAAATATCTTTGAATTTTACGCCGAGTTGTTTATAAACTCCCGCAAACTGTTCGATGCTCCATTTTCTGGTCGTATGCCACAATTTATATTCTGCCCCCTTGCGGCTCTCGATCTTGGCCATCAACTGATTGATTTCCTTTTTCGCCACTTCATCGTTTTCCGACTCCTGGCTGCCCCTTACATAAACCTCTCCCAAAAACGCGCCCTTATTTTTTTTAAAAAAATATTGTAAGTCGCCCAGCCGCTTGTAAGCCACTAAGTGGCTTACAATATTTTTTCTATCTTTTAGATAAAATTTTTGCAAGGCCCACAGGGTCTTGGCCACATGGATCCCGAAATCATTGA
Organism: bacterium; assembly: GCA_021786695.1. Lineage (GTDB taxonomy): Bacteria > Patescibacteriota > Patescibacteriia > Patescibacteriales > GWE2-39-37 > JAJYMT01. The sequence goes on along the minus strand of JAJYMT010000031.1, from coordinate 1,784 downwards.
TGTACGAAACCGGAATCACCAGATAGCCGTTCGCCGCCAAGATTCGATTGACCGCATCGCCATAACAGATATTCCTGAGATGCCCGACGTGGAGCTCCTTGTGCGTATTACCATTGGAATACTCGATCATCACCTTCTGTTTTTTCCCCGATTGATTCTGTCCGAATTTTTCTTTTTCTTTCTTCATTTCTTTAAATAATTCACCAACAAGTTTTGTTTTATTCAAAGTAAAATTCAAATACGGCCCGGCACTCTTAACATCTAATACGAAACTTAGTTTCGTATTTTTGGCTAAAACTTGGGCAATTTCTACTGGTGATTTTTTCAGCTCTTTCGCCAAGCCAAAGCAGGCAAGCGACAGGTCGCCCATCTTTGTATCCGGAGGAAAAACCAAATCAATCGCTTTGACTAAATTTTGTCCAAGCACCTGATTGATCGCATCAACGATCTGCTGTTTTATTTTCTCTAGGTAGTTCATTTTTCTTATTGCTTGCTCTAGATCCCCTTCCCTCGCTGACACTCACCGGGGATGACAGCTAAACTGTCACTTTAATAAATTGCAGCTTACCGCGTTGGAGCATTATTTCTTTTGACAGGTCAACTTCTTTTTTAATATCTTTTACTGCTTCGCCATCAATCTTGATTCCGCCCTGCTCGATCAGCCGCCGCGCCTCGCCTTTGCTTGATGCCAGGCCCGTTTGCACAAGGAGCTCGACGATATTCAAACTTTGAACTTTTAACTTTAAACTTTTAATATCCGTCGGCGTTTCCTTTTTCTGGATGGTGCGTACGAAATAATCCTCGGCCGCCGTAGCGGATTTCTCGCCGTGGTAAACCTTCACTATCTCGCGCGCCAACCTCATTTTCAGATCGCGCGGATTGGTTTTTCCGCCCTTGAGCTCGGCGGCGATGGATTTTATTTCCGCTTCCGGCAGATCGGTACATAGTTCAAAATATCTGACAATCAGCTCGTCGGTCAGAGACATAATCTTGCCGTACATCTCCTCCGGCTTCTCCGTCAAAGCGATGTAATTATCCAAACTTTTGCTCATCTTGTCGCCGCCAGACAAACCTTCTAAGAGCGGGCAAGTAATGATCTCCTGCGGTTCCTGGTTGTAGCGTTTCTGCAGCTGCCGCCCCATCAGCAGGTTGAATTTCTGGTCGGTGCCGCCGATTTCTACGTCGGCCTTGAGCGCCACCGAGTCGTAACCCTGCATCACCGGGTACAAGAATTCCTGCAAACTTAAATCCTGATCGTTTTTGATCCGTTCCTTGAAATCGGCTCTTTGCGACACCTGCGCATAAGTCACCTTGGAAGATAAGATAACTAACTCTTTAAAATCCAATTTATTAAGCCACTCGGAATTATAGCGAACCTCGACTTTTTTCATGTCCAGAATCAGGCCGGCCTGCTTCTGATAACTTTTCATGTTGTCGTTGATTTCCTTGTCAGAGAGCGGCTTGCGGGCGGATGAACGTCCGGTCGGATCGCCGATCCGCGCGGTAAAATCACCGATCAGTAAAATCACCTGATGCCCCAAGTCCTGAAACTGCCGCAGCTTGCGCAAAACCACCGCGTGCCCCAGGTGGAGCACCGAACCGGTCGGATCGATTCCCAACTTGATCCTTAATGGCTTACCCGCGAGCATGCGCTTCTCCAGATTTTCTTTCACGATCACTTCCTCCGCTCCTCGTGTCAGTGCCTCATTAATTCTCTCTTCGTCGGTAATTATTTTTGTCATAAAATTATTATTAAACGGATAATATTCTTATTGTGTACCCGT
>JAJYMT010000038.1 GCA_021786695.1 bacterium | reverse complement strand
ACTGCATCCTTATGCGGTGATACTCTCCGACCTGGAATCGACCGGGCGGGCGGAAATTCCAATTTTCACCGACGAATACTTCAGAAACGCCGACGGAAGCAACAAGGTCATCCTGACCTGTACGAGCTATGGGGACCGGATGCTGGTGAGGGCGGTCAGCGCCGCCCGGATCGATAACGGGGTCGGCCCGACCATCGCCCTGACTCATGGGGCGGTTTCGTTCGATCCGGGAAAAGAGGTTTCCCCCTGGGGAACCCTGGCCAGCAATCCAGAGATGGCGGAGGTGGCGAGGAAGCAGGTAATGCGCTGCCTCGGCATCAATCCCGGTTATTTCCTGGCGTTCTATGGCAGCGGTGACATCAACTACTGCCAGACGCCGCAGCAGCCGGTCGGCGGAGGGTACTACCTGGCCGAATTCAACCTGCTGGTTCCGGTTGCGGACCGGGCCAATGCGCAGGCGCTGTTTCTCTTCCAGCGGCGCGAAAGATAGAAAAACCCCCGGGTCCTTGACGGATCCCGGGGGTGTTTTTTTTCTGGATTGACGCTACGGAATCGTAGCGTTCGTCCAGTGCGTGGTTATCTCGAAATTGTCCTGAGGCGCGAACCGCTGGCCGTCGTAGGTCAGGATTCGCTGCTCGGGAGTCAGGGTCGCCGGATCCCTTAGGACGAACTCAGCCCCGAACAGGTCGGGAACCGGGATCGGCGTCTGCCCCAGGTCGGTCAGGAAAGACCCGATATGGGGATTGAAGAAGAACGAGGAATGCATGGCATCTACCCGGCAGTTCAGGATGTCGTCGCAAACCGCGCCGCGAAGATGGAAGCCGATCCGCGAGCGGGCTACGACCGAATTCGCGGCGTTGTAGAATTCCGCCTGGACGAACACGGCGTTGTCCGAACTGCCGACCGAGAAGATGTCGGACAATTTACTCGCGAGATTGATGACGCTCGAACCGCTCTGCATATTACTAAATCCGCGGTTCGTCTTGACCAATATCCTGGTGCCGGCAATCTGCGGCAGAGTCGCGTTATCGGTTGGTAACAGCACCTGTACCGCGTAACTGTCCGGCAACACGGTTGCGGGCAGCCGCATCAAGCGGATCCCCCATGACCCCGCGGCGACTTGCCAGAAGAATCCGGGCGACAACGCCGACTCCTCTCCGGTACTCAAGATGGTCTTTCCGGTAAAATAGATGCTCTGAAAATCAACCATCCCGTTTGCGGCCGGGTTGAACAGCATGCTGGTTCCGGTGGTCACCGTACTGCCGTCCGTCGCCTGCAACAGACGTAAATTTGCCGGAGCAAGGTTGGGGTCGGTGGTCCAATAAATCTGATAGGTCACTACCTTCCCCGCTTCAATTGGGGTATTGTCGGTGTAGGTAGACACCGGATCCCAGGACACGGTCCGGTCAATGTCGGCCAAGGCCTGGCCGCACATCCCTCCGGCGATGAAAATCATCGCCATAACCGCGACAAACAAGATTCTCTTCTTCATGGCATCTCCTTATTTTCCCAGATGGGTTTTAATGTGCGGTGCTTCGCGGTGTTGCTTGTTGCATCTGGGATTAAAGGTTGGATGCCATCAAGCAACGACCGGACAAAGAACGATTATATATAAATTTTGTTTTATGCGCAACAAGACAATCTATTCTACAATCTTACCAGGCGATTGTTACCGCCGCCGTTCTGGCCGATTCATTGCCGGCGATATCGACGGCCGCGACCTGATATCGGTAACTGCCTTTAAACGCCAATTTTTGGTAAAAACTCGTAAGGCCGGTGGTGGTTACGTAAATTCCGTTCCGATAAACATTATAATTAACCGCCCCCGGGCGGTTGTCCCGCGAACCGTACCAATAGGCGCGAACGATCGATTTGTCGCGCCAATCCTGCGCCGCCCTGAAATTGCCCGGCACGGTCGGGGTCTGGGTGTCCGGGGCGTAATTTACCGATACCTGGTTCGACCAGACCGACTCGTTGCCGGCCGCGTCCACGGCGCTCACCCGATAGCTGTAAACCCCGCAATCGTCTAGCTTTTCGAAAAAGCCGGTCCAACTGGTGGTCGCCCGCAATTCTTCATTGCGATAGACGCGGTAAGTGATTCGGCCCGGGCGCTCGTCGCGGCTGCCGTACCAATAGAGCCGCACGTCGCGGGGATAGTAGTAAGCGTTATAAGACGCTCTCAAGTTGGACGGTACGGTCGGCGGAGCGGTGTCCGGCGCATAGTTGATGCTTACCGCCGCGGAAGCCGGCGATTCGTTGCCGGCCGCGTCCACGGCGGCCGCCTGGTAATTATAAATTCCGTAATCATTCAATTTCTGATAAAAACTGGTCCAAGTGGTGCTGGCTTGTAATTCGCCGTTGCGATAAATCCGGTATTTGATCGCGCCCGGGCGGTTGTCCCGCGAGCCGTACCAATAGAGCCGCACGTCGCGGGGATAATAATACGGATTGTAGGAATAGCGGAGATTAGCCGGCGGGGTCGGCGGAGCGGTGTCCGGCGTCAGTTCGGTAGCCGCCGTCAAAATCGAGGACAAAGCGGATTCGTTGCCAGCCGCGTCCACCGCGCTTACCTGGTAGCGGTAGGCGGTTTGCGGCGCGAGCCCTTGGTCGGCATATTCAAGCGCGTTTACCGTAGTGAGATACTGCCCGTTGCGAAATACTTTGTAGCCGGCGACGCCGCTCGCCGGAGCCAGATAGGCGTTCGGATCGGTCGAAGCGTTCCAGGCGATAGTCAAGGAATTGCTAGTCGCGCTTTTTTTACGCAAGTATCCCGGCACATTGGGTTTTGTCTTGTCGTTGCCGGCGGTCGCGACTTGCACGGTGTTCGATTTGGCCGATTCGTTGCCGGCGGCGTCGATCGCGCTCACCTGATAGTTATAGCCGGTCGAGACGGCCAAGCCCTGATCAAAGTAAGCCGAAGCGGTGGTTTGCGCCACGCGGACGCCGTTGCGGTAAACCCGATAACCGGCCAGACCGCTCGCCGGCGCGGCGCCGGTAGCCGGATCGGTCGAAGCGTTCCAATTAAGCACAACCGCGGTGGCGCTCTGCAGGGAGGCGCGCAAGTTGGCCGGTACGCTCGGCGCGGTTAGGTCGTATTGCGTAACCGCCAAAGTGGTTACGCTCACCGGATCGCTTTTGGCCGATTCGTTGCCGGCGGCGTCGATCGCGCTCACCTGGTAAGTGTGGCTTTCGCCCGGCTGCAGTCCGGCATTGTAGTAGGCCGGCGAGACGACGGTCATCATATAGAGATTGTCGCGATAAATTTTGTAGCCGGCCACGCCGCTGATCTTCTCGATTAAATCGGAATAATCGGTCGAAGGATTCCAGCTAAGCTCGATTCGAGAACTGGAGACCGCGACTCCGGTCAAGTTGACCGGCACGCTCGGCGCGTGCGTGTCGCTCAAAAGTTGGGTGGAAACGGCAACCGCCGCCGAGCGGGCCGATTCGTTGCCGGCCGCGTCGACCGCGCTCACTTCGAATAAATACGAAGTTGCCGGAGAGAGATTGATCGCCCGGTATGAAGTGCCGGAAACCGCGGCGGCCAAAGCGCTGTCTTGATAAATTTTGTAAATACTGACGCCGCTGGTCGTCTCGCCGATTTTACTTCTGTCGGTTGCGGCATTCCAGGATAAATCTATTTGCGCGCTTGAAACCGCGATACCGGCCAGACCGGTCGGAGCATTCGGGGCGGTGGCGTCGGCCAGGGCGGGAGTAACGGCCGATACGTTGCCCGACTGGGCCGACTCGTTACCGGCGGCATCGACCGCGCTGACTTGATAGGAATAGTTGGTCGAGGGTGAGAGGCCGGTATCCTGGAAGGAAGGCGCAGTTACGGTTGCCAGCAGTACGCCGTTGCGGAAGACGCGGTAGCCGGCGATGCCGCTGGTTTGAGCGGATGATACGACGGGGTCGACAGAAGTATTCCATGTCAAATTGATCTGGCTGGCTGAAACCGCTGTGGCATTCAGGCCGGAAGGAATGCTGGGCGCGGTCGAATCGGGCAACGGCATGGTGGTTGCGGTTATTGAGGACGTTCTGGCCGACTCGTTGCCGGCGGCATCGATGGCTGAAACCTGATACGAATAAGCGCTTGCCGGAGTCAAATTGATGTTTTGAAAATTGGTTCCGGCGGTGCTGGCCAGAAAACTGCCGTTACAATATATTCTGTAGCCGGCAACTCCGCTTGCCGCGCTTGTGCCGGTCGAAGGGTCGGTCGAGGCGCTCCAAGACAAGTTGATCTGGACGGCTGAAACCGCGGTAGCCGAAAAACCGGTCGGCACGCTCGGTGCGACGGTGTCCGGAGTCGTAACCGCGACCTGCGCGTTCAGCCACTGGGCCGCCGGATAGGTGCAGGTGCTTCCGGAGAGTACGCAGATCGAGCCGGCTGAAAAATTTAATCCGCTCGAGCCGTCTTTTGCCAAGGACTTGAAAGTCAGGTGCGAGACCGTTCCGCCGCCGCTCACCGTTCCGGAATATGCTCCCATCCTGGCCTGGCTGAAGACCAGATCCCCCGGAGGATTTACGCCGGTCAGTGTCGGAGCGCTTGCCCCGCCTTGGGTCAGGAAGCCGCCGTCGCTGGCGCCCATGAACTGCAGCAAGGTCGGATCGAACAACAGATCGAAACCGACGCCGAACAGGTTGGTCATATTAGCCGCTAAAACGTCCACCGTGAACTGCTGGTTCTGCCCGATGTTCGTCTGGATCGGCGACAAACTTATGGTCTGGGCCGAGGCCATTGCCGGCAAAGATAGTAATACCAACCCAAATATACAAATCGTTAACGGATAGGTCGAAATTTTGGCGCAATAATATTTAATCATATTTTTTGCCTAAATTATATTTTTTTACTAACTTCAGTATAAATAATATACTCAAGCCGGTTAATGTAAGCATCTTCCTAAGTTATTTTCTAAAACATTTAATGATACCATATATTTTCATTTATGTCAAGATTATCTTTAAATTCTAAAACCCCTCGTATTTCAGGGGGGTTTTAGGGGATATTCTAACCAGGTGATATTATTCTATTTCAGCTGTTCGATTTTTCTGTTAAGTTCATCCCGATCTGATTTACTGATCAAGTAGATGTTGTCGCTATCGCCGCGCTTGGCGTAAAACTCGCCCTTGCCGTTGTCGTTGCCGACCATCAGCACGTTCTTGATACTCTCGCCGGCCGCCTCGACAATCAGTTGATTTTTTTCAAGCCCTGCCGCCCTGAAGTCCTGGGTCGGAATGCCCGCGGCGGTCAGTCCGGTCATCAGGGAGATAATTTTTTCGACCTTCTCTTTGTCGAGCGGAATTTTTTTGGAATCAGCCGTCGTCCACTTGTCTCCGCTTTTGGCCGCCGAAAATTGCGCGCTCCCCTGCTGGATCCGCAACTTATTTATTTTCGTTGCTTCGCCGGAAAAGATCGTCCGGTCGCGCCATTCATCTTTGTCCAGGGCGTAGGTCAGGTTCACCTGCTTTAAAAGATAGGTGTTATCCACTTCCGGCTGGGCGATGTAGCTTGATTCGTAATCGGCGCCCACTTTGCCCACCACAAATTTTACGATCTCTTTGCCGCCCTCGTACAATTTCAAAGTCACGCCCGTTGAGTCGGTCTTGAAGTCGGATTTTTTCTGTTTATTGGTGCTGACCAGTTCCAGGCCGGCCTTGCTCGCCTGATCGAGCTTATCGAGCGCCTCGGTCATCACCGTCTTGCCGACTTTGAATTTCGTGCCGGCCACCAGCCAGTCGTCGCCCTGGCGCGCCAGAGTCGTCTCGCCGTTTTTGGCGATGATGATCTTGTCGATCTTAGCGACGTTGACTTTACCCAAAAAATTGGTCGGTTTGCTGAAATTTTCCTGCCACTTTTTTACCGGACCTTGGTAGGCGTAGGCCAGAGCGACCAAGACAACGAGTACGATCGCTAAGATAATTGTCTTTTTGTTATTCATAAATTTAGTATTCAGCAATCAGTGATCAACGACCAGTAATAAATTGTACTGTTCACTGTTCAGTTATCGATATTTTCTTCAATCAACCTTATCAGATCGCTTTTATTTTGCATTCCCTCGATCCGGGCGATCTCATTGCCTGCTTTGTCGTAAAAAATATTAAACGGTACTTTGGCTGCCCCGAGTTCCTTCGCCTTTTCCTTTTGGTCGTCGAAATCGTACTCCACGATCTCTACTCCTGGAAATTTTTCAACAATCTCCCGCCAGGCGGCGCGCATCACGATACAGTCAGCGCACCACAGGGCGGTGAATTTAATTATCTTCATGAATTTAGTAACAACAATCTGTGATCAACGACCAGTAATCAGTAATACTGTTCACTGTTTACTGACCTAAAACTCATCCACCATCCGGCTCCTCCGTCTGGCGTAATAGCGCCACAGTCCGAAAGCCAGGACCAGCACCGTCAGGCCGAAAACGTTCAAATAGCGGTATGACACCCTGGCGCTGTCGGACAATTCTCCGAGCGGCCGCGCGGCGATGCCCTTGGCGCGGATGTTGATCAAGTCCTCGTCCAGCGTCAGCGTGTCGACCAGGTTCTGGAAAAAAATCAGCGAGTCGCCGCTGTCGAGCAGATTATCCCGCAGGAAATCGCTGTCGCCGACCAGGATCACCCGGCCGCGGTCGGTCGAACCGTTGCCAAAGGGGCTCTGCAACTTGCCGTTGACCGCCACCGCCAGATCGTACTGCGCCGGCTTGCCCTTGGCCAGTTGCTGTTGCGGGCTCAAATTGAACGGCTCGCTTTGCGTCCAGGAATCGCCGGACGACTTCACTAAGTAAGAAAAGTTCGCGCCGGACGCTTTGTCCTTAAGGACATCGATGCTCGAGACCCAGGGGAGGACCAGCGATTCGAGTTTGGCTACCGCCACCGAGTCCTTATTGAAACCGCCTTTAACAATTTTCGGCCAGAAGGGATAGTTGATGTTGAAAGTCACGAAGCCCTGGTTGAAAGAAGCGATGCCGGACGAAGTATCAAGCACCAGATTTTTGTTCAAGCGCAGGCCGTAGGACTCGAACAGTTTGTCCAGCCCCAGCTGGTTGGCGCTTGCCTGCAGATTATTTTCAACTTTCACCCCATCCACCAGGAACAGGACCGAGCCGCCGTCCATCACGAACTTGTCGATGATTTTCTGTTCGGCGTTGGAAAATTCCTGTTTCGGTCCGGCGAACACCAGCGTCTTGATGCCTTTTGATACTTCGCCGGCGGTCAGATCGACCGTTTCCACTTTGTAGATCGTTTCCAGCTCTTTTTTGGCCCGCTTAATGTCGTTATCGGGCGAGAGCGTGCCGTTGGATGCCACCAGGCCGACCGTCGGCGTGTCTTTGCTCGTCAGTTTCTTGATTTTCGAAGTGATCAGGTATTCCAGATTGTTAGTATCCTGGATCACCGGAATCACTTCGGATTTATCGGCGTACTGGATGCTCGCGCCCAGATAGCCGTTCACCACTTCGTATTTGTCTTTTTCCAGCACGTTGAACTGCAGTTGCGGGATGCCCTTGAACTGGAGTTCCTTGGCCAAATTCTGATCGTCTTTCGGATCGATGAATTCGTATTTGATTTTGCCTCCGGAATAAGCGGCGTAGCCGGCCAGAATATCTCCCACCTCCTGCGGCAGATTGATGTACTGGCTCGGCAGCGCGGTCGAGAAATAGAGCTTGATGTTTACTATATCGTCCAAATTCTTGACCGTCTGTTTGGTGACGGCCGAAATCGAGTAGTCCTTGTTCTGTGTCAGATCGACCGTATAAAAAATCTGATAGGAAAAAAAATTCAGAGCCGCTAATATTCCGGCGATGATGACGGCGTTTACGCCCAATCCTGCTTTATTTTTTATAATTTTATTCATCATACTATTTCCATTCCCTGCCCTCGATCACCCGCGCGTTAAGCCAGAGGAAGAAAAAGATAAACGACAGATAATAAACTATGTCCTTGGTATCGATCACGCCGCGGGCCACGTTGTAGAAATGGCTGCCGAGGCCGAGGAATTTCATCAAGGGGGCGAGCGCCTGCGGCGCGCCCATCAGCACGAAGTCCGCGCCGACCACGAAGAAGGCGAAACAGGCGACCAGGCCGAGCACGAAGGCGATGATCTGGTTCTTGGTCAGCCCCGAGATGAACAGCCCGAGCGATAGATAGGCGCCGGCCAGGAACAGCGAGCCGACATAGCCGCCGATCACCGGCCCCCAGTCCATATTCCCGAGCCGCGCCACCGTCAGCGGCAAACTCAAAGTCAGCGCCAGAGACAGCCCGACGAAAGCCAGGGCGCTAAAAAATTTCGCCAGCACCGCCTGCCAGTCGGAGATCGGCAGCGTCAGCAGGAACTCGATCGTGCCGCTTTTCTTCTCCTCGGCCCAGGAGCGCATGGTGATCGCCGGCGCCAGGAACAAAAACAGCCAGGGCAAGAGCGCGAAGTAACTCCTGAGCGAGGCCTGGCCGGCCAGGTAAAAAGTGTTGAAAAACAGCCAGTTGCCCGCAATCAGAAAAACCGCGATAAAGATGTAGGCGATCGGGGAGTTAAAATAAGACATCAGCTCTTTTTTGAAAAGGATGCAGATTGTGTTGAAATATTGTTTATTCATAGCACGTCAGTTAAAAGTTAAAAGTGCAAAGTTAAAAGTGAATGAATTTCGTCCCGCATAGCGGGACTCAATAACTTTTAATTTTTAATTTTGAACTTTGAACTTATTTCGTCAGCTCCCTGAACACCTCCTCGAGCGATACGCTCTTCTTGGAGAATTCCAGGATGCTCCAGTTTTTTTCCATCATCGCCCGCGCCAGCGTCTCGCGCAGGTCGGCGCCGGCGGCCGGCTCGATCTCGTAGCCGTAAATCTCCTCGCTTTCCCGGTCTTTGGCTTCGACTTTGACGACGTTCGGCAATACCCTGATCGCTTCCTCGACTTCCGCTTTCGGCCCCTTCACCTTTACATAGATCAATTCCTTGCTCTGCGCCTTGGCGGCCAGCTCGGCCGGACTGCCTTCCCCCGCGATCTTGCCGTTATTGATGATGATCACCCGGTCGCAGATGGCGCTGACTTCGGACAAAATATGGGTGGAAAAAATCACGGTTTTTTCTTTGCCGATCTTTTTTATCAGTTCCCTAATCTCCACTATCTGATTCGGATCCAGACCGGTGGTCGGCTCGTCCAGGATCAGGATCTCCGGCCGGTGCATGATCGCCTGCGCCAATCCGACTCGCTGGCGGTAGCCCTTGGAAAGCTCATCGATCGATTTCCGCACCACCGATTTCAGGCCGCAGGCCTCAATCACTTCCTTGATCCTCGGCTTTATCTCGTCCTTGGGAATCTGTCTGATCTCGGCGATGAATTTAAGATATTCGAAAACCCGCATTTCTTCGTAAAGCGGTACGGTTTCCGGCAGATAGCCGATTTTGGTGCGGGTGAGGATCGAATTTTCGGCCACGTCCTTGCCGTCAATCACCACTTTGCCGCCGGTCGGCGACCAGAAAGAGGTGATGATCTTCATGGTAGTGGTCTTGCCGGCGCCGTTCGGACCCAGGAAGCCCAAAATTTCACCCTTCCTGACGGAAAAGCTGATATCGTTCAAAACGGTCTGAGAGCCGAATTTTTTGACAAGGTTGGATATTTCTATCATAAACAAATAGACAAATTATTCAAACAAAAAAACACATTCCTGTGGATTACTTATGACATTATATTACAGATGGATAGACGGCGCAAGTTATTATCTTATTAACTTAGTCGTTTAATTGAAAGTAAAAGTTTATATGTATTTCCATGCAAAATCAGACCTAAATATGATGCAACGACTTCCGGTTTTGATTTGTGCTTGAGTTTTTTCAGCATCCTCCGCTTCGTCGCTGTCCGCAAAACCCGGTGTCGCGGGAAATGCGTCCAACCGAGAAAATCCACGCCGGCATTGAGGGCCTTGATGAAAACTTTATCGGGATGGAGCGCGAGCTTGAGCTTACTTCCAAGGAATTCCGAAATTTTCGGGATTAGGTATTCCAAATATTTTCTGTCTGGATGAAAAACCGCGAAATCATCGGCATAACGGAGATAGTATTTTGTTTTGAGTTCTCGTTTGGCAAATTGGTCAAGCTCATTCATGTAGATATTTACCAGCAGCTGGCTCGTCAAATTCCCAAGCGGTAAACCCCTTTTTTCTATCATTCCGGGCTTGCCTGTCCTGAGCGAAGTCAAAGGAACCCGGAATCCAGAACCATTTTCCGTAGAATCAAAACTATCAATCACCTGTGCCAGGAGCCATAACACATCCTCATCTCTAATGTATTTTTCCAGGATGTTTTTCAACACGCCATGGTTGATGCTGGCAAAAAATTTTCTGATATCGCATTTCAATATCCAGCAGGTGCGAGTGTTATTTTTGGAAACTATGCGCCCAAAATCACGGAAACGATTGATCGCCCGATGCGTCCCCTTGCCCACCCGGCAGGAATACGAATCAAAGATGAATTTACGGTCAAAATACGGATACAGAATCCGGTAAATGGCATGATGCACCAGCCGGTCGCGGACGCCGGCCTTGTGGATCTGGCGCGGTTTCGGGTCGTTGATCTTGAACGCCTGATACCCGCCGTGCCTATATGCCTTGTTCTTCAGCTCTTGATGTAGTAGAAAAATATTATCAGAAAATCTAAGCGAGAATTCCGCCACATCCTTGCGCTTGCGCTTGCCGCGCAAAAATTCCTGCCAGGAGATTAGTAGATTCTCCACGGAAATGATATCATCATAGATATGACGAAGCATTACTCTCTCTCTCTCTCTCTCTCTCTCTCTCTCTCTCTCGATAACGCCTCTATCCTCCAGCGCGTCAAAGAGGGATATTTGTTGTGGCTCGGGTTTGTCCAGCATCTGCCGAAAAATCAGCGCTACACCATCGGCGCGCGGATTGATAATAAATTGCTTGATTTGTTAGAGCTTACTCATACTGCTTATCTGATCAACCAGGCGAACGCGGCGGAAAAAATCAATGCGGTCAGCGCCTGCATTTTTGAATTGGACAAAATCAAATTCCTGGCGCAGATCGCCTGGGAGTCAAAACTCCTGGGCCAAAAGCAGTTCGCCGAACTCGGCGGCAAGCTGGATGAGATCGGCCGGATGCTCGGCGGCTGGCGAAACAAGCTCTTAAATCCTAATAAGAAAAACCGCGCTTGGTGAACGCGGAAAAGAAACGACTTTCGGAAACAGAACACAAACTTGTTGTCAGAATTCCACCTGTTTGACGGCTTGGCATTGTTGCCATTGAGTTCGAGCTGAGCGCCATTCGTGTTCAGGTTGAAGACATGTGGATCACCATCGCGGCCGGTTATATATGCGATGCCATCTTCGCCACTGCCTAAGTAATCCGCAAAAACGAAAGACTCTGGGCTGTATATTATTCGGGACCTAAAATCCGCCAGCACCGCATACCAAGTTAATTTCTTTTTTGAGACATGATACGAACCACTCTGTAAAAAGCATTGGCCGTTTACATTCTCGATTTATACCTGCCAACATGGTCTTGAGAAGCCGTAACCGCTCAATAAAACCAAGCTAAATCCATTATACCAAAAATTTGCGTCGACCGCCCGCGGCGGAAAAGTGTCAAAGAATCAAAGATTTAAAGCGTCAAAAATCTATTCAAAGTAACATAGTTTCCAAGTTTCTACTTGCGGAAACAGAACACAAACTCGTAGTCAGAATTCCACCTGTATGACGGCTTGGCATAGAAGCCACTGAGTCCGAGCTGAGCGCCATTCGTGCCCAGGCCGAAGACACGCGGATCACCATCGCGGCCGGCGATTTGTTTCATAGCGATAAGCATCCACTCTTTTCCTGGATATTGCAACCGCAAGTGCGGTCCGACTTCGGCGGGGCAAAGCTCCAGTCCTAATTTTTCAGCTTTTTTGTATATTTCATCCGTTGTCGCTCCATTCGGAAAACCGAGCTGTCCGACCGTGAATCTCGCCAGCTCATATTTTTGCGCCTCTTTACTAAATTCTGTCTTATACAGGATATCTTTACTCCAATCGGAACGAAAGATGTTTTTTCTTTCCATCGCTTCTTCAGCGGATTCAGGAGAGTTAATCTTAGGGTCGGTTTCCAGGGCCTGCATGAAGATTTTTTTGTCCGGAAATGATTCGTAGAGATGCTTGATGTTGTGATAGTTTCTGATCTTCTGGAAAACTTCCATGTTCCAATGTCCCAGATATGCTCGGGTGTTTTCGTTGACTTCGTCTGCGTTTTCAGCGACTTGATCTTGCGAGCATTCAAAAACAACGAGCATATCATCTTTGGGGTTTCTCATAGTGATGATTTCGGCGATGCGCGGGTCGCGCTGGTAGCCGAAACCCTCAATCGGTCGGTCAATTTCGTAGAGGAAGACCAGTTCGTCCTTGGCGAGCGCTAAATTCTGTTTATTTTTGTTGTCAATTTCGGTCAGCCGTTTCATGTCGGCCGATTTCTTCTCGTAGGCGGCGCCGTCCGGGAACTCTTTCAGCTTGGCCTGCACCACCGGCGCGATGTGCGGGTCTAGGTTCTGCTCGAAAGCGATGCCGCGGACTTCGGCGATGCTTCCCTGCTGCATGCGGATGGCGGCGCGGGGGATGTTCGGTTTGCCGTCTTTGTCGTGGGAATAGTAAACATAAAAATCGCCGGCAGAGAGCTGGGCCTCGGCGGTGGATTCGCCGGCCGTGCACCAGCCGGTGCCATGACCCTGGAGCGACTTAACGAGCGGCATATGATCCCTTCCTTGCCGGTATTTAACCCACTCGCCGGCTGTATTGGCCAGTTCGGATTCTTCGGCCGGCGTCACTTTGTCGATGGCGAAAGCATAGAGTTTGGCGAAGTTTTCGCCCGAGAGGAACTTCTGGAATTCCGGGTCTAGTTCGTCAGGAGTTTTGCCTTGATATTTTTTCTCAACCGCGTCCAGGACATAGGCCAGGGCCTCGCGATTAATGTCGGGAAACGGCTTGGTGGTGCCGCGGGAGCGCTTGCTGAACTGCTTTTTCTCCTTGTCGTACTCGCCCATAGCGAGGACGCTGCGGAAGGAGTAGTATTTGAGCCAGTCCGGGTAGGTCGCGTCCTCGGAGGAGAGATAATCAACCCATTGGTCGAGCGAGCCCTGCTGGTCGGCGACCACCGCCTCGGTCAGTTGTTCGCGCGTCTCGTCAGTAATCTCAATCTCGCCGTGGCCCTGCTCGCGGGCGAGGCGGCGCTGGGTCTCAAAATAGGCCTCCGGTATCTCTTCCGGTTTGATCACAAACTTGCGGTAGAGGATGGTTTTCAGCGCCTCGATGCCGCGCTCACGCTTAGCCGGCTCCTTGCGCTCGATGATTTCGCTGAAGCGATCCAGATAATTTTGAATTTGCGCCTCCGGCGCCTTTAGCACTTTTTCGCCCGTTCTTTTTTCCCTGCGGCGTGCCGCCGCCGCCGTTTCCGGCGCGTTGTGCAAGTCGTATTTCTTTTTGAGGAAGCCAAAGCCCTCTTTCATATATCATTAATTATTTACCTATTTATCGTTCGTCTCATTTAAACTCGTCGAGTTCAACGACCTTGACGATCACTTTACCCTTGCGATCGATCTTCAGGCCGATCTTTTTCCCGGGCTTGTACTGCTGGGTTACCGAGACCAGGGTGTTTTTCTCGTCGATTTTCAGGCCGTCGATCTCAAAGATGATGTCGCCTTCCTGGATGCCGGCTTTGGCGGCAGGCGAATCGGCAACCACCGCCGGCTCGCCCGCGGAGCCCGCGCTGACGAGCGCGCCGCTCTGGCGGGAAAGTTTCTTCTCTTTTGCCAGATCCGGCGTCACGTTTACGTATCGGATGCCGAGGCGCGGACGGACGATGCGGCCGATCTCGCGCGCGCTTCGGATTACCGGCAAGGCGTCGTTCACTGGAATGGCGAAGCCGATCGATTTGCCGCTCGCGTCCGTTGCCACATTAATGCCGACGACTTTGCCGGATAGATCCACCAGCGGCCCACCGGAGTTGCCGGTGTTGATTTCCGCGTCGGTCTGGATCACATTGCCGAGCGATTCCGCGCGACCGACCTGGTCGCTCGCCACGATGTCGCGCGCCAGTCCGGAGATGATACCTTTGGTGACGCTGTTCTGGTATTGGCCGAGCGAGTTGCCGATGGCGATCACGGTCAAGCCCGGCTGCAATTTGGAGGAATCGCCCAATTCGACGAATGGCAGATTCTTGTCGAAAATTTTCAGGATTGCCAGGTCGTTGAGCGGATCCTTACCGATCAGCTGAGCGTAGTACTTCTTGCCGCTAGTCATAGTAATCTTATATTCAGCCGTGTCGCTCGAGGCCGCGTTCACCACGTGCTTGTTGGTGATGATCAGTCCGTCCGGAGAGATGAGAAAGCCGGTGCCGGAACCGGCTTCTTTCTTTTCCGTTTTGCTTTGCGTTGAGCCGCTCCCCAGGTCGATCACGCTCACGGTCTGCGAGTCGATCACGGTGATGTTCACCACCGCCGGCGAAATCTTCTTGAACGCCCGCACCGTCGCCTCCTGTTCGTCGAAAGAAAATTTCTGGGCTTCGACCGTTGATCGGAGCTGTCCTCGCCCGACAAGCGCCGACGCCAGAATAAGCGTGGCGATCGAAACCGCGACGCAACCGGCGAAAAAAATAGCCGTGCGTTTGATATTTCTATAATCGTTGATCTTCTTCCGGGTGGTCATAATTTATCTTATGTTTTTTTGATTCGTTAACCTGCCAATCCCTGTGGCATTGCTTCAATAATTCTTTCAATGACGCTTCTTCCGATTTACTCATCCAGCCGTCTTGGGCGGCCGGTCCATAGATGCGGCTAAATACCTCGCGCTCGTAAAGATCATATGTCGATTCGTCCAAATAAAAGACCGGGTCATCTGCCGCATATTTTTGATACGTATCCACGATAAAACCGATACTGTTGCGCATCAGAGTTCTCCGGCGTTCGAATTCGTTTTCTTTTGGCGGTTTTTCGCGCATATATTTATAAGTCCAAATTTTCTAAAATTTTTCTCTGTTCTCGGGTCAGTTTGGCAGGCGTCTTGACGACCACCGTCACCAGGTGGTCGCCGCGGCCGCGGCCCTGCAATTTGTGGACGCCCTTGTCGCGCAGGATGAATACCTTGCCCGATTGCGTACCTTCGGGGATCTTGAGCGTAACCGGGCCGTCGACCGTTTCCACTTCTATTTTAGCACCTAAGGCGGCCTGACGGAAGCCGATTTCCGCGACGGTCACTATATTGTCCCCTTCCCGCCTGAACCGTTTGTCCGGCGTCACCCTGACCTTGACGAACAGGTCGCCCGCGGCCGCGCCCTTTTCTCCCGCCTCGCCCTGGCCTGACAGGCGGATGCTTTGTCCGTTATCGATGCCGGCCGGAATCTTGACGGACATATTGACTACCTCGCGGGTCATGCCCGTGCCGTAGCACTTGGAACACTTCTGGCTGTAGGTCTTGCCCTCGCCGCCGCAGGTTTCGCAGGCGGCGCGCGTCTGGATGTTGCCGAGGATGGTCCGCTGGAGGCGCGTCACCACGCCGGTGCCGCCGCAGGTCTTGCAGGTCTCGACCTTGCTGCCCGGTTCGGCGCCCTGTCCGTGGCACTTGGAACAGGCCACCGCTTTGTTGAGTGAGAATTTTTTTTCCGTGCCGAAAACCGATTCCAAAAAATCAACGGTTACGCTCACCTCGATGTCGCGCCCGCGCTGCTTGCGCCGGCCGCGGCTCCCGCTGCCGAAACCGAAAGCGTCGCCGAAGATGTCGCCCAGGTCGCCGAAATCGAACTGGAAGCCGCCGCTGCCGCCTTGCGAAAAGCCGGAGGCGAAGTCGGAAAAATCACGGAAGCCGTCAAAGCCGTGGAAGCCGCCCTGGCCTCTCGCCTGCTCGAAGGTCGATCCGAACTGGTCGTATTGCGAGCGTTTTTTGGCGTCGCTCAATACCTGGTAGGCCTCGTTCAATTCCTTGAATTTCTGTTCGTCCCCGCCCGGCTTGTCCGGATGGAACTTATGCGCTTTCTCGCGGAAGGCCTTTTTGATCTCCTCGGCCGAGGCCGATTTACCGACGCCTAAAATTTTATAGTAATCCTTACCCATTGAAATTAATTTTTAATTTTGAATTTTAAATTTTGAATCAATTTTTGAATTTTTTAATGAATTAATTTTAAAACATTCAAAATTCAATCATTAAAAATTCATTCAAAATTCATCATTCGTCATTCAAAATTTTAACTCTTAAACCCTATCTCCTTCTCCTGGCCGGCCGCTTCCTTAATCTCGCCGAAACTGTCCTCGTACTTTTTCAGATTTTCGGCCAGGGCGGCGACCATGCGCTTGAAGTGTCCCGGACTGGTGATCACTTTCGAGACCACGCGTCCGGTCATACCGGCCAGAGTGAAAAAGCCCAACTGAAAC
>JAJYMT010000022.1 GCA_021786695.1 bacterium | reverse complement strand
CCTTGTATTTCGAAAAATTATTGATTCAGGGGCTGGAAGTCGATGACAAAGGCCACTAAATAGGTATGCGCACGCAAGACACCATAAAATTAGCGACCAGAATGTTCAAAACGCGGCCGGCGCGCACCTGGCTGACTATCTTGGGCATCGGCGTCGGCATCGCGGCGGTGGTGGTATTGGTCGGCCTCGGCTACGGCTTGCAGGGCATCATCCTGGAGAAAATCGTCTTCGGCGAGGCGCTCCTGAGTTTGAACGTCAATCCGCCCACCTCCAAAACCATCGAACTGAACAAAAAAAGTTTGGAAGAGATGGGCAAGCTGGAGCACGTGCAGGATGTGGCGCCGCTCGCCAACTTTACTTCGCTGATCAAATTCGGGGAACTGACCGGCAGCATCTTCATCCGGGGCGTCAATCCCAATTATTTCAAATATGCCGGCGTGATGCCGCTCGAGGGGTCGCTGTTCGGCTCCGGTGAAACCAATAAGGTGGTCCTGTCTACCGCGGCGCTCAAATTGTTCGAACTTAAGCCCAAGGAAATGATCGGCAAGCGGGTGAATTTCAAGATTTTCGTTCCGGGAAAGGGCACGGACGAGACCCAGGAAGTTTCCTTGGGCAAGGAGTACGAGGTCGGCGGCATCGTGGAAGACGATTCTTCGATTTACGCCTATCTCCCCACCTCCGAACTTTCATCAAAATTCCAGATCACGACCTATGAAAGCGCCCGGGTAAAAGTCGAAAGCAACCAATATCTGGCGGCAGCCGAGGATCAGATCATCAAGAAGGGCTTCGTGGTGACCGCGCTTTCCAAGACCGTCGACCAGGCGAACAAGATTTTCTCCGGCATCCAGATCATCTTGGCAATCTTTGGCGGCATCGCACTGGTGGTGTCGGCCATCGGCATGTTCAACACCATGACCGTCACCCTGCTCGAACGCACCAACGAAATCGGCATCATGCGCACCATCGGCGGTTCGCCGACCAATATAAAAGTGATGTTCTTGTCCGAATCGATGGTGATGGGTTTCCTGGGAGGGATCGTCGGTATCGCCATCGGCGTTTTCGGCGGCCTGTCGATGAATTTCATTTTGAATACGATTGCCACGCGGATGGGCGGCACGGCCATCCAGCTGTTCCGTTTTCCGATTCCGTTCCTGCTGATGATCGCCGCCTTCGGCGCGGTGATGGGTTTTTTAACCGGCATTTTTCCGGCCCGCCGCGCCGCCTCGCTTTCGCCTCTGGACGCGATCAGATATAAATAATTTTCGCTTTTCACGGCCTTCGATGCTGATATTCGAAGAAAAAAAGTATATTTTGTTCATCGGCCTTGCGACTCTGCTGGTCGCAATCATAAGCCGTTATGGCGGCGCGGCGGGTCCGCGGGCGGATGATTCGCATGCCGGAAAAACCGCCCGCCTGCGCAGTATTTTTAAAATCGACCGCCGGACCGATTTTGACGGGGCGGACGCTACGGCCTCCGGTAAAAAAATTTCCAGCGACGAGACCGTCGCCGAAGCCGCAGGCGCGCAAAAAAAATACTCGCGGCTCACCTTTTTTCTTTCCTCGCCCGCGGCCGGCAGCATCGCCGTTCCGGCGGAGTGGGAAGGGAAGTATGAAACGAGAGAGACGGGAAATGAATTCATCCTGGTTTGCAGCAGTTGCCAGGAAAAAAACACGGAAATATTTTCGGTTCAATGGTTTTCCCGCTCCGACTGGCGAAAATTTTCCGGAAGCGATGCCCAAAATTTTGAATTATTGAAACAGGATGGCCAAAGGGTGTATGCGGCCAAAATCAACCCCGTTTTCAAGCGATCGGACTTTGAAAGTTCGACTGAAAAAATGTTTGCGAGCGACCTGCCGGCAGTGATCAGTTCATTCAAAAGCTATTTAATCAAATAATTTTATATTTAATTTTAGCTAATTATTGTTAATATATGAACACTATTAGTAAAAAATCCGAAAATATGGTAAAATAATATCAGAAATGTGGATAATTATTTTCTGATTTTTCAGATCGTTTACGACATACAAAATTTTTCATATAAACCCCATGCAATATGTCAAAAATCATTAAAAAACAAATAAAACGGTCAATGCCCGTTTTGTTGATTTGTTTGTTGATCAATTTTACCGCAGTTGGTTTGCTTTTTAATGTTAAATTCAACATTAATTTAGCAAGTTTTTCGAATTTAACCACCCGCTGGTGGTCGGAGGCAAGCGCTGACACGGCCTCGAGCACCGTAACGGTCAAGAACGCCGCGCCGGCCTTCACCGTTAACCCGGCCGAAAGCCCGGTTTCATCTTCAACCTCGCCGGTCAATGTCGGCGGCACGCTCTCTTTCACCGCCACGGCCGATGATCCGGAAAACAACAGCTATTACCTCACCGTCTGCAGTACCAACTCGGCAACGCCGGGCGCCGGCGGCGGCCAGCCGACCTGCGGCGGCGTACAATTTTGCGTTTCTCCGTTGACCGGAGACACCGCGCAGGCGACCTGTTCTTATAGTAACGTCGCCGACCCGGGCGCAGAATCCCGGGCCTGGTACGCCTTCGTCTGCGATAACCACGGCAGCGAACCGGCCTGTTCAAGCGCCAACCAGGGTTCGGGCGATTCCGGTACGCCGTTTTATATCAACCATGCTCCCGCCTTCACGGTTCTGACCACGACCAGCGATAACAAGGATCCGGGCGGCGCCTTTACCGTCACTGCCTCTTCAACTGACGCCGATGTGCAGGGAGGGGCGGACACGCTCACTCTATCTGTCTGCAGCACCAATAGCTGGGCCACCAGCACCGGTTGCGCCGCTACTACTTTGTGCACCGGCACCTCGACGGGGCCGAACATTTCCTGCCAGTTCAATACGGCGATTCCGACCGCCCATGGCGCCCAGTCCTATTACGGCTTCGTCAAGGACTGGCATGAAATGCCTTCGGCCGCCAATTCCAGAACCAGTACCTATACGACCAACAATGTCGCGCCGACCGTTGCCAATATTACGCTTAATAATGGCGCGGCGATCAATCCGAACATAAAAAACGCGCCCAATCGCGTAGTTTGGGCGACTTCGACTTCAGTGACCGATAACAACGGTTGCGGCGATGTGTTGGGCGCGACCAGTACTTTCTATATGTCGAATGCCGCGGGCGGAGCTAATTGCGCCGCTAACGACAATAACTGTTATCGGGTGGCCGCCGGCAATTGTTATATTTCCGATTGCACCGGCGGTAGCGATACGATCGCAACCGTCGCCTGCACCGCCAGTTTGGCCTTTCACTCGGTTCCGACCACCGCTTCCGGCACCAACCCTTACGCCGCATATAATTGGATCACGGCCATCAATGCTTATGACGATACTACCACCGGGTCGGCCACCTCGAGCGGCGTCGAGCTGAACGTGACCAGCGCGCTCGAGGTTACGGAACTGACCATTCCTTATGGCTTGCTTCAGGCCGGTCAAAACACCGGCGCCTCGAATGCCACCACTACGGTCGTAAATTTCGGCAATTCGCCGCTCGACAGCGACCTGGTCGGCACCTGGATGACCAAGGCGCCGGACGTCATACCGGAAAATAATCAGCACTTTAATCTGACTAATTTCACTTTCCCGGCCGGCACCGCCATTTCTTCGACCACTCCGCAAACCGCCGCGATCAATATTGCCAGGCCGACCTCGGCAACCGACCTGACCAGCCCGGTTTATTGGGGAATGAGCATCCCGGCGATGACTCCGTCCGGCGATTATGCCGGCGTCAACACCTTTACCGCGGTATTTTTCGGCACCGGCAACTGGAACTGATTTTAAGCTAAAATATAAGAGAATAAAAACGCTCCCTCGGGAGCGTTTTTTAGTGCCGGCATTTTTGTCCAAACAGCCAGATTGGCCCTTGAAATTGACTGGCAGATTATAGTATAATATAGTTGCGGTGCATAAGGCCGATTTTATGGTATATTCAACAGGGCAAAGGCGCCGCATAATTTTATATCAGTAAGAAATACCAGTATAGCCGGTTAATAATCTTTCCGGTTATGGGTCTTTTATTTTATGCGGTTTTTGGCGGCGTTACTTTGGCGGTGTCATATGCCGTGAGCCGTTTGATTTTTGATCTTTTGTTGCGCGGCTTTGCGCCTTTCTTGTCTTCCCGGCCCTGGGTGGTGGCGAAGATGATGGAGGATCTGAAGCAAGAGCCGATCAGGCCGGATGCCGTGATCTATTCATTGAGTTGCGGCAAATCGGGTTTTTTGCACGAGATCGGCAAATTATATCCGCAGGCGCGGCTGATCGGAGTAGAACATGATATTTTTCCTTATCTTCTCGGCAAGATCCAGCTGATGCTGCGGCGCTCGAAGATCAAGATCAAGTATGTGAAAAAATTATACAATCTGGAGGTCAAAGACGCCGATCTGATCTATTGCTATCTGGATGTGGAGAGTTTGCGCGACCTGCCCAAGAAGTTCAAATTTGAATGCCGCCCCGGCGCCATCATCATTTCGAACGGCCTGCCCATTCCGACCTTTACGGAAAAGCGCAGTATCGAGATACCGGATCAAAAAGGCAAGTTTGATTTTCTCTCGACCAAAAAGAAATTTTTGTCATCGAAGAAAAAGGAGGGGAAGCGCGGCAACCTGGTTTATGTATATGAGATTTAACCCCGACCGCTTAAAGCGATGCGGAACGAATATAATCAAATTCCAAGCCATTCGATGGACCATAAGCGAATAAATATCAAATTCAGAATACTCGCGATCGTAGTGTCAGTCGCGATTTTTGGCTTCGCGCACGCGGCTTTCGCCGGCTTCGGCATCTCGCCTCCCTTTATCAAAAACCAGCAACTGGTGCCCGGTTCGAAATACGACCAAACCATCACTTTGCTCAGGTCTTCGGCCGACGAGGATTTGCGCGCGGAAGTAAAAGTTAACGCGCCGCAGATCGCCTCCTGGATTACGATCGATAAGGGCAATGATTTCATCCTGCCCAAGGGCGAATATCAGGTGCCGATGGTCATCACCATCAACGTGCCTAAAGACGCGGAACTGGGGAATTACAAGGGCAACATCAACATCAAGATCACCTCGGCCGGGCGGGACGCGAAGCAGGGCGTGGCGATCGCGCTCGGCGCGCGGGTGGACGTCGATCTGACGCTCACTAACGTTTCTTATGCGGATTTTCTGGTGCGGGTCGCCGCCATACCGGATTTCGAACTGCTTTCGCCGCCCTGGAGTTGGCGGATTTTCAGTTATTTTTTAAGCCGCGTCCGGGTGGTGATGAATATCGAGAATATCGGCAACGTCAAGACCGCTCCTTCCAAAGTGACGCTCGAGATCTATGACCTCTCCAAGAACAAACTGCTGGAAAGCGGCGAAGATGACGCGATCAAGCAGATCGAGCCCTTCAGCACCCGGGAGACGGTTGCCTCTTTTCCGACCCGGCTCGCGGACGGACAATATTGGGGCAAGGTCAAGGTCTATAAGGGTTTAAGCATCACCAATGTTTACGAGATCGCCTTCACCATCGCCAAGCCGGGCGGACTGCCGAAAGGCACGGCCTCGCTCGGCGTCTATCCCTGGCTGCTCCTGGGCGGCTATCTGTTGTTGGTCGCCGTCCTGCTTTATTCGATCATCCGTTTCCGCCTCTGGCGTTTTTCCGGCCGGGCGCTGGTAACTTTAATATTATTGATCGTTTCTCCGCTTAAACCGCTCTTGCGCTCGCTCGGCTCGGGCCTGAATTCGATGAAAGCTAATTTTTGGAAATGGTTGGCCAATAAGGTTTCGAAATACGACGACAAGGGCGGCGGCCGGCAGTAAATCGGGCGCGCTTTGAATTTTTATTTATATCACCCCCCATGCTGTCTGCGAGAAGTTTATATATCCTTGCCTGTGTTTCGTTGCTTTCGGTCGTTTCGGCTTCCGTCGGTTTTTTGGCTCCGCGGGCCAGCGCCTCGACCGCGACCTCGACCGTTACGGTGATCCAGGTCTGCGGCGACGGCTTCAAAGATCCGAGCGAGGTCTGCGATATTCATGATTTCGGCGGGCTGGCCTGCAGCAATTACGGCTTTGCCCAGGGCGATCTGACCTGTTCAGCCGATTGCCAGACGATTTCCACCGCGCTCTGTTCCACTTGCGGCAACGGCCTGAAAGAGGGCTACGAACAGTGCGACGGCTCGGATTTCGGCTCTTCCACCTGCCTGACCTTCGGCTACAATACCGGTACCTTGAGTTGTGCCGCCAATTGCAACGTGATCATCACCGGTTGTGCCAGCGTAGGGTTGACCGAGCCGGGCACCTCCGGCACGCAGGGCGGCGGTTCGGGCGGCGGCGGTTATCCTCCCGGCTACCTTCCCGGTTCTGATCAGCCGCCCAAGGGCACCAAGGTGATCGTGATCGGCAAGGCCTACCCGGATTCCGACGTCAACATCCTGGTGGACGGCAAGACGCTCGGCGTGGTCAAGGCGGACCCGAAAGCCGATTTTTATTTCGAATCGACCAGCATCCCCGCCGGCGTCATCGGCCTGGGGCTCTGGGCGGAGGATTCCAAGGGGCGCAAGTCGGCGCTCCAGACCCTGACCTTCCGCGTGGCTTCCGGTGCGGTTACGACCGTGACCGGCGCCTATCTCTCGCCGAGCATCGATATCGACAAACCGACCGTAGCCAAGGGCGAGATAGTGAAGATTTTCGGCCAGACCGTGCCGCAAAGCGAGGTGGCGGTGCATGTCAATTCCGAAGCCGAAGTGGTGAAGCAGACCGGCAGCGCCCAGAACGGCGAATGGAAATTGGATTTCGATACCAGCCCTTTGGCTGAGGACGAATACCATATCGCCCGCGCCACTTTCCAGCTGACGGCCGCCCAAAATGTGATCAAAAGCGGGTTTTCCAAGGCGGTAAGTTTCTATGTCGGCACCACCGGCTCAACCGAGACCTGTCCGGGCGCGGACCTCAACAAGGACGGCAAGGTCAATTTGGTGGATTTTTCGATCCTGTTGTATTATTGGGGCACCGACAACGCCTGCGCCGACCAGAATCATAACAAGGTGGTCGATTTGATCGATTTCAGCATTATGCTTTATAATTGGACAGGATAACGCTCGGGCTAAATTTAAAATTAAAAATTTAAAATGAAAAATTTCGGTATAAATTTTTTTAGAAAAAATTTATTGATTTTTTCAGTTTGTTTTCTGGCCAGCTTGTCAGCCGGTGTCAAATTTTCTCAGGCAGCGACCTTATATGTCGAGCCGGCGACCGCCGCTTACGGTTACGGCGACGTGTTCGCGGCGAACCTGAAGATCGATTTGGACGGTCCGGACGAATGCATCAACACGGTGGAGGGCGTGGTCGGCTTCGATAAGGATTTTTTGGAGATGGTGGATTTCAGCGCCGGCGAGTCGATATTGTCTTTGTGGATAGAATTGCCGAAGACCGAAGACATCAAGAACATCAACCACGATAAACGGCTGAAATTCACCGGCGGCACCCCGGGCGGCTATTGCGGCAAGATACCGGGCGATCCGGGGGAAAGCAACATCTTGGCCAGGGTGATGTTCAAAGTCAACAATTTCAAGGAGCCGGCGGCGGCGCTCCCGCAGGCCAGGATTTATTTTCTGGACACCACCCGGGTGCTCTTGAATGACGGGCAGGGCAGCGCGGCCAAACTGACCTTCAAGCCGGCCGTCATCACCGTCGGGGGGAAATCAGAGACGACAAAAAAAGAATGGGAGAATATCAAAAAAGACGACAAGACGCCGCCGGAGCCGTTTATCCTGGAAATTCAGGAGAGCCCGGGCGTGTTCGACGGCAAGAAATATTTGATTTTTAATACGGTCGATAAGCAGACCGGCATCGACCGTTATGAGATTTTGGAATCGGCTCCTCCGGCCGGCCGGTTGGCGTATTTAAAATCGCTTTTCGGATTCAGACAGCCGGAGCCGAACTGGCAGCGGGTCGCGATCCCCTACTTGCTCAAAGATCAAAGTTTAAACAGCGACATTAAGGTCAGGGCGATCGATAAGGCCGGCAACGAGCGGATTGCGGAGTATGTGCCGAAGAAAATCGGCGGTCAAGCGGGCGGAAGTATAAAAATTATTTATCTTGTGCTATCATTATTTATAGCGGCAGTGGTTATTTTTTCGGCAGTCGGGATTGTTCGCAGAAAAAATCGTCCAAACGATATTAACAAGGGGTTATGAAAGGGATCATCAATAAAGGAGGATATTTAATGTTGCTGGCGGCGATCGCCGGTTCGTTTTGGTTTGCCGCCGCGCCTGCGCAAGCCGCCGGCGCCTCGCTTTTTTTCTCGCCCGGAGCCGGCACCTATACGATCAAGGAAAAATTCACCGTTACCGTCAAGGCGACCACCGGCGGCCAGGCGATCAACGCCTCGGAGGGCGTGGTCAGTTTCGACAAGAATCTGCTCGAGGTTACCGCCGTTTCCAAGGGCGGTTCGATTTTCTCTCTCTGGACCACCGAACCGAGTTTTTCCAACGCTAACGGCACGGTGTCCTTCGGCGGCGGTCTGCCGCCGCCCGGCTATTCCGGTTCCTCGGGTAAAATTTTGAGCATCACCTTCCGCACCAAGGCGGTCGGCACCGCGCAGATTCGCTTTACTACCGGCGCGATCTTGGCCAACGACGGCAAGGGTTCGAACATTCTGGTTTCCATGGGCACGGGTAGTTTCAATATTGCGGCCAAAGAAGAGCCGAGGCCGGAACCGGCAAAGCCAAACACCGCGCCCACCCCGCCGCCGCCGGTGAAAAAGGAACCGGAAGTGACCGAATATAATCTGCCGGTAATCACCTCTCCCACCCATCCGGACCAGAACAGCTGGTCGGGTAAGAACGAAGTGGAGTTCAAATGGGAACTGCCGGCCGAGATAATGGCCGTCAGTATGGACTTCAACAAGGATAACGGCACCGTTCCCGAGGGCGTGAACCAGGGCCTGTTCAATTCAAAGATATACAGCAAAGTCGAGGATGGTACCCGTTTTTTCCATCTGCGGTATTTTGACGGCAAAAAATGGGGCACGGCCGCGCATTACCGCGTCTTGATCGATACCGTCGGCCCGCTGCCTTTCAAGATCGAGGTGATGACGAGGGATTCGGGCAACTGGCCGACGCTCGATTTCAAAGCAAGCGACGCGCTTTCGGGCGTCGGTTATTACGACATTTTCATCAATAGCTTGGAAGAGAAAAAGGCCAATTTGGCCGAGGACTTGAGCAAGAGCAGTTTGAGCTTTCAACTGCCGGCGCTCGAAATCGGCGAACACACCGCGCTGATCAGGGCGGTCGATCTTGCCGGCAACGAGACCACCGAAACCGTGAAATTCACGGTCCAGCCGATCGAGACGCCGATCATCAAGAATTATCCGCGCGAAATCAAGTCGTCCGATCAATTTTTTATCAGCGGCACCGCCCTGGAAAACATCCTGGTCAATATCTCTTTGCAGGCGGAGGACGGAAAAATAATAGGCAAGACCGCGCACAGCGACAAGAACGGCAACTGGTTCGAAGTGTTCGATCGGGGGCTTGCTGACGGCCGCTACCTGGCCTGGGTGGAGGGCGAGAATTCCAACGGGCTCAAGAGCGTGCCGAGCGAAAAGGTCTCTTTCCTGGTCTCGCCGCCGATTTTCGCCCGCATCGGCTCGTTCGTGATCAATTACTTTACCGTGATCGCGTCGCTTTTGTTCATGATCATCCTGATCGTCTTCTTGCTGCTCTATATCATCGGCATCATCCGCCGCAAATTGAAAAAGGAAACGGTCGAGATCGAAGAGGTGCTGCACAAGAATATGGTCGGCCTCAAACGGACGGTCGATGAAGAGTTCTCGGAACTCGGGCGCCTGAAAAAGCCGGCGGAGATAAAAGACGAAACCGAAAAGATGAAGTCGGTCATTGCCGAACACATCGCCGCCACCGAAAACAAGATTTTGAAGGAAATCAAGGACGTGGAAGAAATTTTGAAGTGAGGAAGACAAACATAGCATCCGAAAGAAGCCCTGGCAGGGGGCTTCTTTTATCGGTATAATTTTGATATGGAATACATAGTAAAATTTTTCAACATATTTTTACATCTCGACCAAACGCTGGGACTGGTGATCGCCGATTACGGTTTATTGGTTTACGGTTTGCTGTTTGCCATCATTTTTTTGGAGACCGGCCTGGTGGTAACGCCGATCCTGCCTGGCGATTCGCTTCTGTTCGCGGCCGGAGCTTTCGCGGCGCTCGGATCTTTAAATATTTGGCTGCTTTGGGCCTTGCTGGCAGTTGCCGCAGTACTCGGCGACACCGTGAATTACTGGATCGGGCATTTTTTGGGCGAGAAAATGATAGCCGGTAATAGCCGTTTTATCAAAAAGGAATATTTGATACGCGGACAGACGTTTTATGACAAGCATGGAGCCAAGACGATAGTACTCGCCCGCTTCGTGCCGATTGTGCGTACTTTCGCGCCTTTCATCGCGGGCGTGAGCCGGATGAATTACGGACGGTTTATTTTCTATAACATTATCGGGGGCCTCTGTTGGGTCAGTTTGTTCGTTTTGGGCGGATATTTTTTCGGCAATCTGCCGCTGGTCAAGGAAAATTTCGGTCTGGCGGTTTTGGCCATCATCGTCCTGTCGATACTGCCCATCGCGGTCGATATAATCCGCTCTAAACGCTAAATTTAGCTAAAAATATACTGTTTTTTTGTCCACCTCTGGACTTTTATGGTATAATGAGGTAAATTATTGGGTTCATTTTTTAACATCAGCGGTAGTTTTTTCCAACCCTTACGGAAGAAAGGGGGAGGCCATGGGCGCGAGGGTTGTCATCGAGTTTGGCGAGGACTCGGGTCTTGGAAGGGAGCAGCAAGCGTTGCTCGAGGTGCTGGAGCGGCAGCTCCAGGGCGGACAGCTCATTCTCTCTACCTCCGGGAAGGCGGGCGACAAGACCGTTCCCGCCTACAACTTCATCGTCACCCTGAAAAGGGTGGAACAAGCGCAGCCGATCGCGGTTTGACCGGCTGCCGGCGACTTTCATCTCCGGGGCGGGAATCATCCGCCCCCCTTTTTTTGAGTAACAAAAATACGAGACCCGGTCTCGTATTTTTGTTACTTTAAAAAATCAGATATCAAGATTTTCGACTTTTTTGGCGTGGGTCTGGATGAAATTCTTGCGGCTGGCAACGTCATCGCCCATCAGCATCTCAAAGGTCTCGTTGGCCATCGCCGCGTCATCGACCGTCACCTGTTTCATTATCCGGCTTGCCGGATCCATGGTGGTTTCCCAAAGTTGTTGTGGGTTCATTTCACCCAAGCCCTTGTAACGCTGGATGATTAGTTTGACCGGCCCCTTAGCTTTGGTTTTTTTCTTGTCCTCGCCTTCATCGGTCTCCTCAACAACCTCGTCTTCGGCCGATTCGTCCGTTTCGGCCTCCAGGATTTCTATTGCGCCGCCGCCCAGTTCTTTCACTATCTTGTCTTTTTGTTCGTCAGTATAAGCCCAGTGTGCAGTCGAGCCCTTTTTTATCTGATAAAGCGGCGGTTGGGCGATATAGAGGTTGCCGTTCTCGACCAGCGGGGTAAAGTGGCGGAAAAAGAGAGTAAGGAGCAGGGTACGGATATGCGAGCCGTCTACGTCGGCATCGGTCATGATGATCACGCGGTGATAGCGCAATTTTTCCAGATCGAATTGGTCGTCGATGTTGGTGCCGAGAGCGATCACCAGGTTCTTGATCTCGTTGTTGGCGAGCATCTTATCCAGCCGCGCGCGCTCCACGTTCAATATCTTGCCTCGAAGCGGCAGGATCGCCTGGAATTTGCGGTCGCGGCCCTGTTTGGCCGAACCGCCGGCCGAGTCGCCCTCGACGATATATAGTTCCGATTCTTCCGGTTTGCGGCTGGAGCAGTCGGCCAGTTTGCCCGGAAGCGTCATGCCCTCGAGCGCGCCTTTGCGCAGGATGGTGGCGCGCGCGGTGCGGGCGGCGATGCGGGCCTGGCTCGCCAAGACGCACTTGCCTACGATTTGTTCGCCTTGGCGCGGATTTTCTTCCAGGAAGGCGGTGAAGGCCTCGCCGAAAATCTGTTCAACATAGGTCTTGGTTTCGGCGTTTCCCAATTTGCCCTTGGTCTGGCCTTCGAACTGCGGTTCTCTCAATTTGACGCTGACGATCGCGGTCAGCCCCTCGCGCACGTCGTCGCCGGTCAGGTTTTCGTCCTTCTCCTTGAGCAGGTTCTGTTTGCGCGCGTAACTGTTCAGGGTGCGGGTGAGCGCGGTACGGAAGCCGACCAAATGGGTGCCGCCTTCCGGATTATGGATATTATTGGCGAAGGCCAATACGTTTTCATTGTATTCGTCATTATATTGCAGCGCCACTTCAACCTTGGAATCGTCGATTTCTTTCTCGACGTAAAAAATGGTCTCGTTCTTTACCGATTGGTTGCGATTGAGCGCCTTGACATAGGATTTGATTCCACCTTCGAAATGAAACTTGTAAAGTTTTTTGGAATGGCCGGTACGTTCATCGGCGACCGACAGAGTGATGCCCTTAGTCAGATAGGCCTGCTGGCGCAGACGGTCGAGGATTTTGCCCCAGGAGAATTCCAGTTCGGTGAAGATTTCCGGATCCGGCTTGAAAGTGATAGTAGTACCGTTCTTGTTGGTCTTGCCGACCGGCTTGGCCTTGGCGCGGGGTTTGCCCTGCTTGTATTCTTGCAGCCAGAGTTTGCCGTCGAGATGCACTTCGGCCTTGAGATAGATCGAAAGCGCGTTCACCACCGAGACGCCGACGCCGTGCAGGCCGCCGGAGACCTTATAGCCGGCGCCGCCGAATTTTCCGCCGGCGTGCAATTTGGTCAGCACCGTTTCCAGCGCCGAGACGCCGGTGGTCTTATGGATGTCGACCGGTATGCCGCGGCCGTTATCGGCCACTTCCACCATGCCGTCGGAGGTCAATCTAACTTCGATATGGCTTGCGAAACCGGCCATTGCCTCGTCGATCGAGTTGTCCACCACTTCCCAGATCAGGTGGTGCAGGCCCGCGGCCGAGGTCGAACCGATGTACATGCCGGGGCGCTTGCGTACCGGGTCAAGACCCTCCAAAACCGTGATAGCGCCGGCATCATATCCGTTTGATTTTTTTATTTTTTCTTTTGCCATATTTTATTTAATATTAGGTAATTTAATTAGAAAACGCCCTGTTGTCGAGGGCATGGTTTTATATGAATATTTTAGCAAAAAATACTCGGATTTGCAAGCGGATACGAGGCGGTTACGGCCGTTTGTTAGAAAGCGATTTTTTTGTTAAAATATAGTTATGGCTACCATAGATGATACTAAAATAAACGGTAAAAACCGGGTCGAAGATAAGCCGGTGAACATCGACCGTTATCAGGATTTGGACGGCGTCTCGATGAAAAAACTGGAGGCCGGACTCTGGTATCTTGAACATCGGGAATTATTTTTCAAAATACTGATCGGAGCGCTGATTGCGATCGCCGTCGCCACTTGGACGAATACCCTGTGGAATTTCGGCTATTATCTTTTCAAGGGCATGAATGAAGATGAAGCGCTTATACGGCAGCTCCTGGCCACCAGGAGTTTCGACCATGATTACATCGCTACCTTGGTCGCCCACCCTCCGATAATCGGACCCGTCTCCGTGTTTGAGGTGAATACCGGCAAGGGATTGCCTCGTTATGACCTATATGCCACCATTACCAATCCCAACCCGCGCCAGGTCGGTTCATTCGATTATAGTTTCAAGTCCGCTGCCGGAGAATTGGCAGACGCCCGTTCCTTTTTGCTTCCGGGAGAGACCAAAGTCCTGTTGGCTTTGAGCATCGAATCGGATCGGGCGCCGGAAAATGTCCAGCTGGCAATTCAGAGCATCTCCTGGCGCCGGCTGGGCGCGCGGGAACTGCCGGATTGGGAGGCGTACCGGAACGAACGGCTGAACATAGAGACGTCAGACATAAAATTCACGCCGGCCAGGTCTTCCGGGTTGTCGGAAAAGTTGAACGTGAGCGATCTTTCTTTTTCCATCACCAACAAGTCGGCCTATAATTTTTGGCAGGCCGATGCCGTGATCCTGCTGTACAATCGCGGCCAGCTCGCGGGGGTGAACCGTTACCGCCTGGAGCGGTTCAAGTCCGGCGAGACCAGGCGGGTCGAGATGAGCATGACCGGCGGCGCCAATCGCGCGGATGAAATCAGGATCGTTCCGGAGATTGACATTCTTGATAAAAACAATTATTTTGGTTTTGAAGCCGCCGGGCAGTAGTCAACCGAATGTTCAAACGATTTACGCTTTATCTTAAGAATATGGATTGGGCACTGTTTTCCGCAGTGCTTCTTTTAATTAGTTTCGGCCTGGTTGAAATTTACAGCGTGGCGCTCGGGCGCGGCGGCACCGATCTGTTGAATTTTAAAAAACAGCTGGTGTTCGTGCTGATCGGCCTGGTGCTGATGTTTTTCCTGGCCTTCACCGACTATCATCTATTGCGGGGTCTGAGCAATTATTTTTATCTGTTCGGCATCGCCTCGCTCATCGCCGTGCTCCTTTTCGGCAAGACGGTCAACGGTACCAAGGGCTGGTTTTATATCTTTGGGCTCGGCATCCAGCCGGTTGAATTCGTCAAATTCGCCTTGATCCTTTTTCTCGCCCGCTATTTTTCCGCCGGCTCGATCAAGGCGGACCCCCTGAAATCGCTTCTGATCACCGGCGGCGGGACACTGGTGCTATTCGTTCTGGTCGGTCTGCAGCCGGATTTCGGCTCGGCAATGCTCCTGTTCGCGATCTGGTTCGCCTTCATCGTCCTGGCCGGGCTGCGGAAGAAATATCTGGCGGCGATGCTGCTGGCGGTGCTTCTTCTGGGGCTCCTGGGGTGGTCGTTTTATCTCAAGCCCTACCAGAAAGAACGGCTGGCAACTTTCGTCAACCCCTCCTTTGATCCCCTGAATCAGGGTTATAACATCTCGCAGGCGATCATCGCTGTCGGTTCGGGCGGGATGCTCGGACGGGGCATCGGCTTCGGTTCGCAGTCGCAACTAAAGTTCTTACCGGAGAGCCAGACCGACTTCATTTTCGCGGTTGTTTCCGAGGAACTCGGGTTTTTGGGCGTCTCATTGGTGCTGATATTTTTCTCGGTCTTCGTTTATCGCTGCCTGGCTTCCCTTAAGAAAATCAACAACGATTTCGGGATATTTTTTATGCTGGGGGCGATGTCCTTGATTTTTATTGAAATGTTTATTAATATTGCTATGAATATGGGGATGTTGCCGGTAATTGGCATTTCACTCCCTTTTTTAAGTTATGGCGGCAGCGCGATGATCGCCAATATGATGCTTCTCGGGGTGGTTCAGAGCATCATCATCAGATCGCGGTTAAGCTACTAAACGCAATTATCTATGGGTGAAGAATTCAATCTGTCGGCCTGGAGCCGGACGGAAAAAGACAAGGCCAAGGATCTGCGCAAGGCGGGTTTCGTGCCGGCGGTCGTTTACGGCAGCGGCCAGAAAAACCTTAATTTCAAGATCAAGGCGCTGGATTTCGCCAAACTGTTCGAGCGCGCCGGCGAATCGAGCTTGATCAACCTGAAGATCGATGATGGCGCGCCGCTCAAAGTGGTGGTCAAGGAAGTGGAGAAAGAGCCGATCAAGGGCGGCCTGTCCCACATCGATTTCTACAAGGTCGACATGAAGAAGAAGATCACCGTCGAGGTGGAATTGAATTTCGCGGGCGAAGCCAAGGCGGTGACTGAGCTCGGCGGCGTGCTGGCCAAGACCAAAGACAACGTCGAGATTACCTGTCTGCCGGACAAGTTGATCAGCCGGCTGGACGTCGACATCTCTTCGCTCAATACTATGGATGACGTGATCAAGATGAGCGACCTCAAGTTGCCCGAAGGCGTTGAGCTGGCCAGCGAGACCGACGAGGTCTTGGTCAGCGTGGTGGAGACGGTCAAGGAAGAGGCGCCGGCCGCTCCGGCAGTCGAGGCGGTACCGGTTGAGGGCGAAGCCGCGCCGGCCGAAGGAGCCGCGCCGGCCGAAGGCGAGAAGAAAAAGAAAGAGTGAACAGTGAACCCGCCAGAGGCGGGCAAGCAGTGAACAGTGAACAGTGAACAGTGAACAGTGAACAGTGAACAGTGAACAGTGAACAGTGAACAGTGAACAGTGAACAGTGAACAGTGAACAGTGAACAGTGAACAGTGAACATCTACCATTATTAGCCGTTTCAATAAACAAAAAAGTCCGTTGAATTTAAACGGACTTTTTTGTTTATTACCGTTTGTTGATCGCTGATCACTGATTATTGTTTGCCGGTTATTATTGCCAGACGGCTGTGGCCGCGCAGGTCTTTTTTTATTTCGATCTGATGCGGTGGCAGGATTTTTTTGGCGAGCGCAGAGATTGACCGCTTCTGGCTCGGATCAATTTCGCACAAGAGGACGAAGTTTTTGAGACAGGCGGATTTGATCTGTTTGAACAGCCGGCGGTAATACTTCAGCCCGTCCGG
>JAJYMT010000026.1 GCA_021786695.1 bacterium | reverse complement strand
CTAGCGGAGCCGAAGGATCTCACGACCATTCGACTCGAGGTGTTAACCTCTCGCTCATGGTGATCACTTCGTGATCAAAGGTGAAAAGTTGCCAAGTGTTTTAGTTGAAGTCGGCTAGCCGTTTGACTAAAGCTATCGGCATCGCCGCCGCGCGAGCGGCGTGCGTGGTAAACCCCATCTGGAGCAAGAGCAAATCCAGTCCTTTACAAATAGAGGGCTGGAAAAAAGTAGCTCGCATGAGCCCCGCAGCAATGCGGGGCCTAGATAGATGATCGCTCCGGCCGTTTATCAAAAACGGCCGGCACAGAATCCGGCTTATCGCTTGCCTTGAGATTAACGGGCTTTAAGAGAAATTTTTAACTCATTTCATGAAACGAGTCGAATTGTTTTTCTCTTTTCTGCTGGTGCCGCTGGATTTTTTGATGATTATGCTTGCCGGCGCCTCCAGCTACTACATCCGTTTCGCCAAAATTACCACCGAGATCCGGCCGGTAATTTTTAGTTTGCCTTTCGGCGGCTTTTTGAAAATCCTGGCGCTGATCGCCCTGGCCTGGTTGGTGATTTTTGCCCTGTCCGGCCTGTACCGGATCAAGGGCAACAAGAATCCGGTGGCGGAAATCTACCGGGTGGTCGAGGCCTGTTCGACCGGTCTGGTCCTGGTGGTAATATTGATTTTCGTCTTCCGCGAACTCTTTTCTTCGCGTTTCATCGTCCTCGCCGCCTGGATCCTGGCCATCGTCTATATCGTGATTGCCCGCCTGTTGGTGCGCTTTCTGCAACGGACGCTTTATACATACGACATCGGCACCCACAAGACGGTGATTGTCGGCGCCAGCAAGTCGGCCGATATCCTGATCGGCAAATTTTCCAGCCAGAAGGAATTCGGCGCGGAAATCGTCAAGCGCCTGCGCGATTTTTCGAGCGAGAGTGCGCAGGAACTGGAAGAATTCATCAAACTGAAAGAGGTGGACGAAATCATCCAGGCGGACCCGAACTTGAGCAAGGCGGAAATTCTGCGCCTGTATGACTTTGCCGACGAGCATCATCTGACCTTCAAATACGTCGCGGACCTGCTCGACGCTAAGGTCTTAAAGACCGAGGTGAACGAGGTGGCCGGCTTGCCGGTAGTGGAGGTAAAAAAGACGCCGCTCGAGGGCTGGGGCCGCATCATCAAAAGATTTTTTGATATTCTCGCCTCAGGGATCTTGATAATTTTGACCAGTCCGATAACGCTTTTGACGGCGCTTCTTATCAAGATCGATTCCAGGGGGCCGGTCTTTTTTTCCGAGCGCGACGACGGCAGTCCGGTTTACCGGGTGGGGCAGGGCGGCAAATTATTTCCCTACTTTAAATTCCGCTCGATGAGGCCGGGGACCGACGGTTTGCGCTACACCGAATTGGCGAAACAGAACTTGCGCAATGACGGCCCGATGGTGAAGATCAAAGACGATCCGCGGGTCACCCGCATCGGGCGATTCATCCGCCGTTGGTCGATCGACGAGCTGGCGGAACTGTTCCTGGTGTTCCGCGGCTATATGAGTTTGGTCGGCCCGCGGCCGCATCTGCCCGAAGAAGTCGCCAAATACGAGCAGTCGCACAAGAAGGTCTTGACCATCAAGCCCGGCATCACCGGTCTGGCCCAGGTTTCGGGCCGCAGCGACCTGACTTTTGAAGATGAAGTAAAACTTGATTCGTATTATATAGAAAATTGGTCGTTACTGCTTGATCTTTCGATTCTGCTGCGCACGCCCCTAGCGGTTTTCCGTAACCGGAAGGCGGAATAATTAATAGATTTAAGATTTACGATTTAAGATTTAAGAATCATGAAGGTAGCGTTAATCCACGATCATCTGGCCCAGGACGGGGGCGCGGAAAAGGTGCTGAAGGTGCTGGCTGAAATGTATCCGGAAGCGCCGATCTACACCTTGCTGTACGAAAAAAATAATGCCGACAAATACTTCAGGGACCGGCGGATCGAGACCTCGATCATCCAGCGCTTGCCCTGGGGCGTCCGGCGCTACAAATGGTATATGCCGTTCATGTCGATGGCAGTCGAATTCTTCGATCTGCGCGGCTTCGACGTGGTGATTTCCGATGCCAGCGCTTTTGCCAAGGGCGTCATCACCTCGACCAACACCCTGCATATCTGCTACTGCCATACGCCGACCCGCTATCTCTGGAGCGATACCCACCAGTATATCCAGGAATTGCCCTATAACAAATATTTCAAAAAAATCATCGCGCTGATGCTAAGAAAGATACGCATCTGGGACCGCGTCGCCGCCGACCGGGTCGACCTCTTTATCGCCAATTCAAAATTCATCGCCAAGCGGATCAGAAAATATTACCACCGCGAATCAACGGTGATCTACCCGCCGGTCGAGATCGGAAAATTTTCTCCCTCCGACGCGGTTGACGACTACTTTCTGGTCGGCGGGCGGCTCGCTCCTTATAAACGGTTCGATCTGGTAATCTCGGCCTTCAGGGGTCTGGATAAAAAACTGAAAATTTTCGGAGACGGCGTCGATCTGGAGCGCCTGAAACAGCTGGCCAAAGGGGCGGAGAACATCGAATTCGTCGGCCGGGTTTCGGAGGAGCGGCGCGCAGAACTCTATCGCGGCGCTATCGCCTTCATCAATCCGCAGGAAGAGGATTTCGGCATCACCATGGTCGAGGCGATGGCCTCCGGCCGGCCGGTGATTGCTTTTGAAGCGGGCGGCGCCAAAGAAATCGTGGTGGAAAACGTCACTGGAGTATTTTTCAAAGAACAGTCGGTCGAGGCGCTCAAACAAGCGATTCTCGGCCTCAAGTCGGAATCGTTTGATCCGCGCACGATCCGCGCCCAGGCGGAGAAATTTTCCGTCAAACGTTTCAAGGAACAAATCGGAGAATTCGTAGAAAATGAGTATAAGAAATTTAAAGCCAACTAGATGAAGATCGGGATCGATGTCCGCACCCTGGCGGACAAGTCGCCGAGCGGCGTTTCGGAATACACCCGCAATCTTTTGGGAGCGTTGATCAGGGAAGGCCGCTCCGATGAGTATTCGCTGTTTTATAACGGCTGGAAAAAAGTCGACCTGTCTGGATTCGCGCCGGCAAGGATCGTCAGGACCGGCTATCCGAACAAACTGTTCAATTATTTATTGGTGCCGATATTGAAATATCCGAAGATCGATCGCCTGCTCGGCTGCGATCTTTTTTTTGCGCCGCACCTGAATTTCACCGCTCTGTCGGGGCGTGCCGGATCGGTGCTTACGATCCATGACTTATCGTTTCTGCGGCATCCTGAGTTTTTTTCCCGGAAAAAGAATTATTGGCACCGTTTGATAAACGTAAAAAACCTGGCCGGACGCTTCGACCGGCTGATCGCTTTGAGCGAAAACACCAAGCGGGACTTGATGGATCTTTTGGGCGTGGAAGAGGAAAAGATCAGGGTGATAAATTCAGGGATCGATCCGGAACTCCGGCCGCTGGATCACGCTGATCCGCGGCTCGCGGAAACGGCCGGGAAATACCGCTTGCCGCAGAAATTCATCCTGACTTTGAGCACGATCGAACCGAGGAAAAATCTGGTAAATCTGATCGAGAGCTTTGACCGGCTGATCGCGGCCAGACCGGAGTTCTCCGACTGCGGTCTGGTGATCGTCGGCGGTACCGGCTGGTTGGCCGGAAAGATTTTCCGCGCGCGGCTCAAGGCGCGTTCGCGCGACAAGATCCGCTTCCTCGGCTATGTGCCGCGGGAAGAAAAGATCGCGCTGTATAACTTGGCGAGTATTTTTGTTTTTCCTTCCTATTATGAGGGTTTCGGTTTCCCGCCGCTCGAGGCGATGGCTTGCGGTACGCCGGTGATCGCCAGCGCCGCGACCAGTTTGCCGGAGGTAGTCGGCGGAGCCGGCTTACTCGTCGACCCGGACAATCAGGCGGATTTGATAGGGGCGCTTGGCGCGGTTTTCTCCGACGGCCGGCTAAGAGAATGGTTACGGCAAGCCGGATTTGAGCAAGTAAAAAAATTCAGCTGGGCCGTAGCCGCGAAAAAATACCGGGAAGCGTTCGGAGAGCTTATCGAGCGGGCTTGATCACCGTGCCGTGAAAGGCCCTGTTTTTGAGATAGTTATCGATACTTTTAAAATCCTCGCCGTTGATAATCGCCACTTCCAGGCGATTTTTTTGCGCCTCGCGGCTGGCTACCGGATCGAAAGGCGAAGAGAGTCCCGGCGACCATTTTTTCGGTATCATCTTTCTGAATTGCGTCCAGGTCAGTTCTGGTTGCGGTTTGGCCGACTTGTATACCCTGGGATCTCGGTCAAAGACAAAACTGATGTTTGAGAGGTTCAGGAGGCGCGCGGCGCCGTAACGCTCGGCCAGCTTGACCGCGCAGTAATCGGTCGACCAGCCCGGCTTCCAGCCGCCGCCGACCAGGATCGCCTCCTTGAAATCCGCTTGTTCATCCGGCTTGATGATTTTCTTGTGCGCGTAGGCGCCGAAGATCGTCCGCAGGAGATGGGCGTTGATGCGCGTACCGTGGATACCGAGCCAGTCCAGGTCGGCGCTAGCCGGTTTGCCGATCTTGCGGGCCGCGTTCTGGTACGTCCGCGCGGCGCCGCCGCCGCCGCAGATCAGGATGAAACGGTGCCCGTGTTTCAGGTGCTTGATGATCAGCCGGCGAAAGTTGTGCAAAAATTTAACATCGATTTTATCAGGCGCGATCAGCGAGCCGCCGACGGAAATCACGGTGATTGAACGCTTCATAATTTTTATTATAATTTATCTTTGTTTAAAAGACGGGGAGCGATGTCGCTCCCCGGCGGTGCGGTCCTAGCGGCCGACCTTGTTTCTTATGCGCTCGATCTTCCAGTCGAGCGCCTCTTTCGGCATATTCACATAAACGGCTGCCAGCGTGCGGACCAGGAATTCAGCCAAGCTGATTCCTTCCCCCGATTCTTTTTCGGTCGCTTTCATCCGTCCCCCCTCGTTTTTATTTGAATCGCTCTTCCACTTTATGCCAATCGATCGCTTTAAGGAATGCCTCCAGATAATCGGCCTTTTTCAAATCGTAATCGACCATATAGGCATGTTCGAACACGTCCATCACCAGAAGCGGCGTGGCGCCGGTGAAATGTCCGGCGTCGTGCTCGTTGATCCAGGCGTTGAAGAAGTTCCCGGCGGCCTTATCATAATACAGTACCACCCAGCCGATGCCGCGCATCGCGCCGGTCGCCTTGAACATTTTTTGCCACGCTTCAAACGAGCCGAAATAGGCGGCGATTTTCCGGTATAAATCCGAATCCGGCGGCAGAGGAGCGGCCGTCTTTGTCAGATTTTCAAAATATAATTCGTGCAGGCGCATGCCGTTCCATTCCCAGCCGCCCCGCCGTTTCAGTTCGGCGTATTCCGGCGTGCCGGTCTTTTCTTCCGCCGCCAGCGCGAAAAGCGCGGCGCTGACCTTGTTGGTATTGGTTACGTACCCCTGGTAAAGGGTGAAGTGGTTGGCAAGGAGCCGGTCGGAAAAACCCGGCAGCCCCAGAAGCTGGTCGTAATTTTTTACTTGGTATTCCATAAATTTGTATGTTTAGTGAATTACTATGGCAAGTATAGCACCGGTTTAATATAGTTTCAACTCTTGATATAATGATTTTATGTGGATAACAGTCAAACAATTTAGGATGATTTTATGGCTGATACTGGTTATTTTTATCGGTTGGCTGTTTTGGCAGGCGGTGGTGCCGGGCGGGCAGATCAGCTATGTATACGATTTCAGCCGTGAAAATTATTTCATCAACAAATTGACGCCGCCGGACCG
Organism: bacterium; assembly: GCA_021786695.1. Lineage (GTDB taxonomy): Bacteria > Patescibacteriota > Patescibacteriia > Patescibacteriales > GWE2-39-37 > JAJYMT01. The sequence goes on along the minus strand of JAJYMT010000026.1, from coordinate 10,909 downwards.
GGTGGTATTACCGGCCGAAGGCGAGCAGAAAATAATCGGCAATCCGGTCTATTTCGCGCTCCGCACCGCCAGGACCTTTGATCGTGCCCGCCTGACCGTCAAATTCAGGAATCCGCGCAACCTGCCTTTGATCGAAGCGGGGGTACTGGCGGACAAGACGGTCTGGCGCTATGAGACGCGGCCTTTGGAAAATCTGACGCTTGATCGGCTCGAAAAAAATTGGACAACTACGAGAGTCGGTCCGCTGGCATTATACCAGCGGCAGAAAAAATTTGATTCGCTCGCTGATTTTTTGAAGCATACTCCCGACTCGGCGGTCGGCAGCTATAATTATAATCTGGACATACCCGTAAAACCGGCGGACTATATGTCGGCTACGAGCGGTCCGGACCCGTCGGTCGCCTTGCGCGGGCCGTATCAATTTTACACTTATCCGGATAAAGGAAGCATTAACCTTAAATTTGAATTCATCGATCTGAACGAAAATAAAGACGCCGATCCGGTCGACATCAAACTGTACGGCGGCTCGAAATTGCTCTCCGAAACGGGTTTGCCGGATGATGGCATAAAAACCGGCTCGGGCCAAAAAAGCAAGCCGCGCTTCCTGTCTTTGAACAGAAATAATCTGCCCGAAGGCGTTTATAAGATTGAGATAGTTGCAAACGATGATATTGTGACAAAGAAAATTGCCGCCGACGGACATCGGCTGTCGTTCGTCAATCGGCTGTGGCTCGCCGACTTCGATGCCCCGGTCGAATTATTTACCGACAGCGCGGCGGTTTCGGCGCAGACGATCAATCCGGCGGCGCTGCAAAAGATCGGGGTCGGCGGCCGGACACTGGATCTCGACCAGACCTACCGCCAGTTTACGATTGAGCCGACGGAGAAAATCAGCCGGTTGCGGCTCGAGCGTCCCGACCTGATCCTGTCCGGCGACGGCGTTTTTTCATTTTTATCATCCGGACTTTTTAATCCGAACCGGCCGAAAATTGCGGGCCGGCTGGATCCGGACAAATGGGGCATCGATTTCGTGATTGCCGACTACGAGCCGCCGACCGATCATCAAGGATGGCGGGTCGCGAGCGCTGATTTCAATCTCAAGGATGCCTACCGTGAATTTTATAAATACAATTTTTTGATTTCCGTTCCGCAACTTAATGCCGAGGATAAAGTCGACGATTTCGTTGAAATTTCAGAGATCAAAGTGGACCTCACGGGAACGACTCTGTGGGAAAAGTTCAAAAAAATATGGCTGCGAAACTAAAACCGTACCTGGAGGAGATCTTTTACGCCCTGACCGGCGCCCTGCTGTTGCTCGGCGCCTTGGAGTACCTGTGGCCGGGCGCGGTTTTGGCTTATCTTAATATAAATCTGGTCTTGATTTTTTGGCTGATAATTAGTATGATTATCCTAATTATTAAAAACAATAAAATGCCGGAGATAAACGGAGTGATAATCAAAAAACTTAATCAATATCAGGACGAGCGCGGCTGGCTGGCGGAGATATATCGCGACGACGAGACCGAGTATCGGCCGGTGATGAGTTATGTCAGTGTGACCAACCCCGGCGTCGCGCGCGGCCCGCACGAACACAAGTACCAGGCGGATTGTTTTATCTTTGCCGGTCCGGGCGAGTTCGAGCTTTATCTTTGGGACAATCGCGAGACGAGCGCCACCAAGGGTAATTACATCAAAACGATAGTCGGCGAAACCAATCCGTCGCTCTGTATTGTGCCGCCGGGCGTGGTCCACGGCTACAAGTGCATCGGTGCGGTTCCGGCCTACAGCATCAACCTGCCCGACAAGCTCTGGCGCGGCGAAGGAAAAAAAGAAGAAGTGGACGAGATTCGCTGGGAGCAAGACCCGGATTCGCCCTTTAAGATCGAGTAATATTAATATATGGCGGTCATCACTCCGGGCATAAAAAAATTGATCGAGGCGAACGCTGCGGGCCTGGCGACGGTCGACAAATCAGGAAGGCCGCACGCGATCGCGGTCGCTTGCATCAAAGTTGTGGGCGGCTGCCTGGTCATCACCGATACTCATATCCATGAAACCCTGAAAAATTTGGAATCGAACGACAATGTCGCATTGGCGGTCTGGAACAAGGAATGGGAAAAATCCTGCGTCGGTTTCGAATTGAAGGGCAGGGCGCGGTATCACAAGGATGGCAAGTGGTTGCGCTTCGTCAAAAATCTGCCGGATAACGAGGGCTGCGACGTCAAGGGAGCGATCGTAATCAAGCCCGCGAAGATCAAGATGTTAAAGAGCTAATAAACATATAATATTATGACGGACAGAGAAAACTGCATCTTTTGCAAAATCGTCAAAGGCGAGATGCCGGCGATGAAAATTTATGAAGACGACCGGGTGCTGGCTTTTCTGGACATCAATCCGGTGAATTTCGGGCACACCCTGGTGATCCCCAAGGAGCATTTTGACATGATGACCGACACGCCGGACGAGGTCTTGGCCTACATCTTCAAGATCGTAAACAAGCTGATGAAGCAGATAAAGGTATCGATGGAGGCCAATTACGTCGCTTTGGCCGTCACCGGCGTTGACGTCGCCCATTTCCATGTCCATCTGATCCCGCGGTATTATACCGACGGTCTGGCGGCTTTCTGGCCGACCAAGAAATACGGCGATGGCGAGATGACGGCGACCGCAGAAAAGATATTATCCTTGACATAAATAAACATAATTGTTAATTTATAGAGCTGAAACAAGGAGGCGTTTAGGCCTCTTTGTTTGATTTAAGTTTATATGAAAATACTGGCTATCCTCCTGCGCTAAAGCTTCGGAGGACGATCCTTTATTAAGGGTTATGAAAATATTAGTAACAGGTGGCGCGGGGTTCATCGGCTCCAATTTTATACGCCACATCCTCAAAACCTATCCTGATTATCAGATAATCAATCTGGACGTTTTAACCTACGCCGGAAATCTGGATAATTTGCTGGACATCGAAGAATCCTACGGACAGAAGCAGGCGACCGGCAGCAAGCGATACCTGTTTGTGCGCGGCGACATCCGCGATGCCAACTTGCTCGATTTGCTTATGCCGAAAGTCGACGCGGTCGTCCACTTTGCGGCCGAGTCGCATGTCGACCGTTCAATCAGCAGCCCGCAGGAGTTTCTCTCAACCAACATCATCGGCACCCAAACCCTGCTGGAATCGGCAAGAAAACATAACCTGAAAAGGTTCGTCCACATCAGCACCGACGAGGTGTACGGCAGTATCGAGGACGGCTATTTCAAAGAGACCGACAAACTGGAACCGAACTCGCCTTACTCCGCCTCCAAGGCCTCGGCCGACCTGCTGGTAAAATCTTATTATGAGACCTTCAAACTGCCGGTAATCATCACCCGCACCACCAATAATTTCGGACCCTATCAGCATCCGGAAAAATTTTTCCCGTTATTCATCACCAATCTGTTGGAAGACCGGAAGGTGCCGCTCTACGGTTACGGCCTGAACCGCCGCGACTGGATCCACGTGGAAGACAACTGCCGGGCGCTTGATCTGGTATTGCATCGCGGCAAGGTCGGCGAGATTTACAACATCAGCACCAATACCAACGAACTGTCCAATATAGAAATATCAAGTTTGATGGCCTATCTTTTGGGCAAGCACCCGTCGGTGATTGAGTTCGTCAAAGACCGGCCGGGCCATGATTTCCGTTATGGCGTGGATTCAAGCAAGCTGCGCAGCGAGCTCGGTTGGACCCATCAGCATAATTTGCTGGACGGCCTGAAAAAAACCATCAACTGGTTCCGTGATAACGGCTGGTGGTGGAAAAAAGTGAAACAGCACGATAAATACGAGCAGTACTATTCCGAACAATATAAAAAATAATCAGCAAAAACCGGTTGTAGGGCCGGTTTTTTGCTGGCAACAAGCGTCCGGTTTTGCTAAACTGATAATATGGCGACAAAAGTCAAAAAAAGAAGCGGGCGGGAGCTGATTTGGACAATTTATGATCCACAGCAGACGAAAAAACTTGCCGCTGATTTAAAAAACGCTTTGCTGAAAAACAAACCGCAGGCGGTTGTGGAACTGTTAAGCGATACCCGTTTGTTGCGCAGTTTGGTGGTGAGGCGCGGGGAGGGAGGAGAATATCTCTTGTTGATCGAGAGAAGTTTTCAATTCTGGCTTAGCGGCCGGACGAATCAACAGGCGCTCATAAAAGATATAAAGATTGAAAAACTGTTAAAAATTTTGGGTCAGGCCGGAATTTCCGAGCAGATATTCAACGAGCTGGCGCATGTGTATTTTCACCTGAGAAATGAACCGGATTTTTTAAGCATCACAAAATACATTATTGACCACGCCGATTTTTTTCAAAATCAGGCCGTGGTTGCCAGGGCGCATCACGATTTGGGTTCCTGGCACAATGTTCACGGCAGATTGGCCGAGGCGATGAGTGAAAACAAGATCGCCCTGACCATGGCGCGCGAAATCGGCGAGCCGGTAATCGAGGCGAAGGCAAGATTCGGCCTAAGCCACAGCAAAGGCAACGTAGCGGGGGACAGGTCTTTAAAAGTTTTAAAACCAAGCGCTCTGCTGGCTGACTTTTCAGCTCTGGCCGATCAATTGGATAAGTTGGGCGTTTTTTATGACGCGATCCGCGCGCGGATCGAAGCGGCGCGGGCGTTGATTATTCTGGCGCGCCGGCGGGAAAAACAGGACAAGAAAGACCTGCTCCTGACCGCGAAAAATTTGTCGCTCGCGGCGCTGTATTCGGCCAAAGACCATGAATACCCGAATGCCGAGATCTTGGCGCGGGAAAATTTAAGCGCCATTTATGCCGAAGTGAAAGAAGCAAGAAAAGAGCGAAGTTACTTTAAAGGAGCGATTGATTTACGTGATAAATATAAATATCAAGGAAAGCATTTAATATTAGGCATTAAATAGCTATTGACAGGTATTAAATAGTGTGTTAATCTATAAAATTGTTCCTTAAATTTGAATATTAACCGTTAATAACGGTTATGGCTTTCTGCGAGTCTTAAAGCATAATTCAAATTTTCTGCTTCAGCCGGTTTAGCGGCCTGAAACGGAGAGGATAACTTCAGATAAATGCTTTAAAACTCACGTCCATCGTGCGTTTTTTTGTTGCTTGAAGAAAACCATCTATAAAACAGGAGGGCAGTGATGAAAACGTCGAAAAAGCCAGATTCTGTAACACGAGATTGCGGCTTTTTATCCGAACAGCTGATAGTTAAACTCGCAGAGTTGGCATTGAGCAAAATCAGTCCCGACAGACTCGATTTGGGAAAATTCAGAAAACGATTATTTTCCGAACTCGAGACGGTAGGTATCTTAGTTAACGAGCCGTCAATTCCGATGCTGTATCAGCGGACCCAGGATCTGCTCGGGTTAAGTAAAGAGAAGATCAATGATTTGACGGAAACAACGGAAATTTTTCCGGTGATCTGCTACGCGGTTTTGGAAGACTGGCTGAAGGAAAATTCTTCGCTTATCGTGCTCCATCAGGGCTATTATAACTTTTCGGGCGAGGAAAGAGCTCCATCATTCATTATTGTCAACGGATTAAAAATCCCTGACCGCATGCACATTCTGGCGAAATATGCGGGAGAGCCAGTTTTTCTGAAAGTGCTGTGCGACAAAAGAGCAATGAATATTGGGGTGAGCGGCGAAAGCTCGCCGGCGCTGATCGGCGAATTACAGCAGAGAGTGAAAGGAAGGGTGGTCAAGGAATTCAAGGGCAAAACGATAAATCACAATCTCGAGACCGTGGAACTCAAATCCTACAAGCGGGAACAATTGATTTATCCGAGCAAACTCGGGAAGAAAATTGACGACCTGTTAGTCGTTTTTAATCGCTGGAAGCAGAGCGACAAGGTTGCCCGTTGGGGATATCTGTTCATCGGCAATCCGGGCACCGGCAAGACCACGGTCGGCGGACTCATCCATGGAAACAAGGGCGAGTGCACCTTCATGTATTGTCCGGCCGGAGAAATCTCGTCGAATGACATAAATCAAATTTTCAGCATGGCGAAAACCCTGGCACCCACGATCTTGCAGATCGACGATGTCGATCTGATCGCCAAGGACAGGAGTGATGGCGATTCTTCCTGCACCTCGGCTCTAATGGAAAATCTCGACGGCTTGGGCGAGGACAGCAAGATCTTCGTCGTCCTTACCACCAACGATCCGGCCGCCATTGAGGATGCGATCATCAACCGCGCCGGTCGAGTTTCCGGCAAGATCATCTTTTCCGACTTCGGCAGTTGCCTGGCCGAATTGCTGCTGAAACACGCCGAAAACTACGGCTTAAAAGTAAGCGAGGAGACGACAAGAAAGGCGCTTGAGGAGCAGGAAAAAGCGATCGGGGATTTCACTCCAGACGAGGCGAAAAATATCTGCGAACGGCTGTACCTGCTTCACGGCACCGAAACGCAGCTGACCAGTACGCACCTGATCGAAGCAATTGATGAAGTCTACAGCGCCTTTCACGATCCGGATGTCCTGAAAAGATTCACCCGAAACGGCAAGACAAAAAACGCGCCGAAACAACCGGATGTGCCCGAATACATCTAACTCGGTCGGAGGGACCTATGGACGAAATAGTCAAGAACTTCGCGGAATCGATCCGGTCTTGTGCCGAGAAAAGTTTGCTTGCGCCGTTGTTGGCGGAGCTGGCAGAGCTTATTGAAAAGCGCGGCCGCTCGGTTGGCGTAGTCAGATTTTTGCCAGTCGTGCCAAAGCTGTCGACCGAAGAGTACTCGGCCCGCCGCGAAGAGGCGATCAAAAAGGCGATGATATTGTTCGGCATTGACCGCGAAGCCGCGGCCAAGGAATTTCCGGAAACGATGGAAGAATTCTTGGCCAAAAACGACATTGACGGCAGAATCAAGATACCCCAATTCAAAGTGGTGTTTCCCGAGGACTGGGTGAAAGGAAGGGATATCGGCATCTGCCGGGTACCGCCTGACGCCCAAGACAGTCTTCTGGCCGGAGATAATCTGGCCGGCTATTCGCGACAAGTCAGGGTTACGGCCGATGGCGCAGAGTTTATTGGCGAGGTAATCTATCACACCTCGCTTCCGGTGGCTCCATTGTGGAGAGAACTTGCCAACACTCACGCCGCCGCCATAACCATGCTCAATATATCCAATCCTTCAGGCGAGACGGCGGATAAAGTAGCGCAAGAAGTTACCAGAAGAATATTCAAAGGAGACAGAGAGGCACCCGGAACATCGATCTGTCTCTTCCAGGCCATGGCGGATGGTTTCATCGGCCAATTGGTGAACGAGAAAAGCGGCGGAATGCTTGAACCGATAATTGCCTCGTTTTTTCCTTCTATTCCTCCAATCGACTCTGCCGCATTTTCTGGGGCGATGAAAGGTGCCATTGGTTTTCTCGCGAGGGAATTAAAAGTCAGCGAACCGCGAACCGAGCTTGAAAAAATTGCCGGTGACGCGATGCTGGCACGGATCGTTCTTGCAAAAATCCTGTCGGTGGATAACTACGTAAAGTTGCTTGAAAAAATGGGGCTAGCCACACCGATACCATTTCTGATTTCGGAGTAGCCTGCGCAGTGTAGCAATTAGTTCTTTTCAGGGGAGCGGCTGACGCCGTTCAGTCAGCTCCCCGTCTTTATTCAGTTCCGAACCAGTTTCGGGACTGATAGAGATAAAAATCGTTCCTTAACAATTGAACAAGTGGGCTTCTACCGAAGTCCCGGCTTCCTGCGAGTCTGGTAAGCTAATAAGTTCAATTTCTTGATTTTACGCGCTTTAGGCGTAAGAGAGGGAGAGGAAAACTTCATATAATCCATGCTTTTCGGCTCGCCGCTATCTTTACCAAAGAAGCGGCGTTTTGAGTTGCAAAAAGTAAACAGACGTCAATCACGCTCGAATTAACGAACAAGGGAGGAGGAGATGAAACTGTCCTGGCTGGAAATCCTGTTGGTCGCGACTTCTTTGCTGGAGTTCAACCCGCTGTTTCAGGCGGTAAAGAGCCTGAAATCCAGGAAGGTCGCGAATGTTTCACCGTATACCTTTCTCTCCATCATGATGATCGGGACGCTGTGGCTGGTCTACGGCATTCAGATCAACAGTTTGCCGCTGATCGCCGGAAACGTGGTCAAGCTTTTTTCCAGCACGTCGGTAGTGGCGGTTTATTGCTTCTATAATCGGCGGGAAAAGCGGAATAAATGAAACAGATAAGAGACTTGATTAGGGAATCGCTCCTCGCCTCAAAATCTAATTTTAATTCGTCGTAATTAAGGTGTCCGATAAAAATTATCGGATCGCAGTCAACCTCAAACGATTGCCGCAACGGGCGGCAATAAGGAGGAAACTTGCCCAAGGAAAAGATTGCGGGAGTGGAAATTCTGAAGGACGGGCACTTCCAGATGACGAATCCCTGGAAGAAGCCGGTGGTCGGCTGGCAGCCCACCTCGCAGGGAGTTGGCGGGCTGTACAACCCCATGGGGTTCGCGGCACTCCGTGTCGTGAATACCAAGCTGGTGGATGGCGTCATGGTTCCGCTCTACGATCAGCCGCTGATCGTAGAGAACCTCGGTTCCATCGTGATCGCCCAGCTCGGCGACCGCGTTGGTCTGGTCAAAAACTTTCGGATGATCGGCGAGCGCCTGCTGCCCGACGCCGGCGCGGAATACATCCGGCGCCTGGAGTCGGAAAAGCGCTGGGAGGAGCTGCTTTCCACCCTCGGACAGTGGTCCTGGGAAGCGCCGCGCGGGCTGGCTCCGGGCAAGGGCGAAGAGGACATGAAGTCGTTCATCCTGAAGACCGCCAAGATTGAGGCGGCGGAGGAGGCCGGGTTCAAGATCGAAGACGCCCGGATCGCCGGACGGGTGAACGTCAACACCACCTTTTTCCCGCACGCGCAGTACGTCGTTCATGCGCGGATCGATTCCATCGGCAAGGCGAAGCCGGAGGAGCTTGAGCTCCTCGGCGCGACGCGTCTGTTCACCATGCGGGAACTGCGTGAGTTGAACGACGCCGGCGAGTTCGTCGACGGCCTGACCCTGGCCGCCCTCGCGCTCTGCGGGCTCGGCATCTAGCGCTGTTCATCGTGTTTTCAGGCCTCTTGCATATTCGTTATCAACGAATCCCTGCGAGAGGCCTTTTTTCTTTGACAAATTGCTAATTTTTAAGTAAATTAATGTTATATGAAAATATTAATATTAGGCGCAAAGGGCAATCTTGGCCAGCAATTGTTGGCTATTTTTAAAGATAAAAACGAGGTTATCGCCTGGGACAGGGAAGAGATTGATATCTCCGACAAAACCCTGATTTCTAAAAAAATAAAAGACATAAAACCGCAATTAATAATTAATGCGGCGGCGTTCAATGCAGTTGATAAGTGCGAGGAGCCGGACGGCTACGAGATCGCGAAAAAGATTAACGCGCTAGCGCCCGGTTATCTGGCGCAAGCGGCGCTGGCCGTCAAAGCTACCTTAGTCCATTTTTCATCCGACTATGTGTTTGACGGTAAAAAACGAACCGGCTATAAAGAAGACGATCTGCCAAAACCGATCAACAAATACGGAGAGACCAAGCGTGCGGGAGAAGAAGCGATTATCCGCCTGTCCGGCCGCGGATTAAAATGGTATCTGATTAGGACACAAAAACTATTTGGGCCAAAAGGCGCAAGCGAGCTGGCAAAATCAAGTTTTTTTGATACTTTGCTCAAATTAAGCGAGACAAGAAACACTTTTGACCTCGTAAATGAAGAAACGGGCTGTTTTACCTACACGCCGGATCTGGCAAAGGCAACTAAAAGTTTGATTGATGAAAATCGCGGATTCGGTATCTACCACATTGTTAACCCCGGACCAGCCACCTGGTATGGAGCCGGCAAAATATTATTTGAGCTCGCCGGCAAAAAAGCAAAATTAACCCCGGTGCCGGCGAGTAAATTTCCGCGCCCCGCAAAGCGCCCGAAATATTCCACTTTGCTTAACACCAAACTTGCGCCGCTGGAATCCTGGAAAACGGCGCTTGAAAAATATTTAATAATAAGAAACCAGCTATCTGACTTATGACAAAAAAAATGAAAGGTGTGGTGCTCGCCGGAGGAAGCGGCACGCGTCTGTTTCCTAATACCAAAGTTACAAATAAACACCTCCTGCCGGTTTATAACCAGCCGATGATTTATTACCCGATCCAGACCTTGCTTAAAGCCGGTATCACCGATATTTTGATTCTGCCGGGCAAGGATCATGCCGGGGATTTTGCCAAACTACTCGGCTCCGGCAAGGAATTTAACGCTAATTTTCAATTTAAAGTTCAGGATCATGCCGGCGGTTTGGCTTACGCCGTCGGCCTGGCCGAAGATTTTGTCGGAGAAGACGATTTCGTGGTAGTGTTCGGCGACAATATTATAGAGGACAATATTATCAAGGAAGTCCAGGAGTTCAGTGGAGGTTCGGTGAATTTTTTAAAGCAGGTGGATGACCCGCAAAGGTTCGGTATTGCTGAACTGGACGGCGACCGGGTGTTGAATATCACCGAGAAACCACGGGAGCCAAAATCCAACTGGGCAGTAGTGGGATTGTATATTTATGATGCCAAGGCCTTCAAATACATCAGATCACTGGTGCCTTCTGAGCGCGGCGAATTGGAAATCACCGACTTGAATAATATTTATATCAAAGAAGGACGGATGAAAGCCGCATTTTTGCGCGGTTATTGGTTTGACGCCGGCACTCACGAAAGCTTGGTGGACGCCGCATATATCTTAAAAAATTTCCAAAGACCGATTGAGTCCCTCCGTCTTGAGCCGAAGAATGCGCCCAAAATTTTTATCGGTGCAATTTTGTTTGACGCTACCGATAAAAGTTATGCTACGTCAAAATATCTGCCTTATTTTATAAAAAGCATTAAGTCGCAGGATTATAGCAATATTGAT
>JAJYMT010000062.1 GCA_021786695.1 bacterium | reverse complement strand
CGAAAGCACGGTAACGTCGAACTCAAGCACTCCGTCAAAGGCCTTGCGGTCCTTCTTGCCGTTGGCATAGACGAAATAACCGGTGTCCGAGACCTTGAAATTGTTCTGCCGCAAAAGCCACTGATAGACCTCCATCTGCCGCTTGTAGCCGATCTGCCAGTCGGCCTCCAGATTGACCTCGGAATCTTTGCTGGTCGATTTGTAGTCCACCACCATCAACTCACCTTTGGGCGAGCGCCAGATGTCGTCGACCGCGCCGGTGACGATGAAGTTGGTCGGCTGGTGCAGGAACTGCACGCCGACGAAGTTCTCCCGCCAGTTATCGATCTCATCATGGTCGAACGGTACCGCCTCGATGCCGTATTTCTTCATCAGCGGATGCGCCGTGCCGGCGGCCCGGTGGATGTCGAACTCTTTTTTCAAGAGCGTATCCACCGCCGAATTCAGGGTGAACGGATAGCCGGGCGGCTGGGCCACTCCGAGCCGGCGGTCCAGATAAAAACAGCGCGGACAGTTCAGGAACAGATCGATCTTGGAGCGCGACAGCTTGAACGGTTCCCCGCTGACAGGCGAGAACAGCCCCTTGGTGCGTTTGCCGCTATAGTATTGAGACATATTTTATTTCTCTCCGATCACCCGCAAGTTCGGCAGCAACTTCTTGATCAGCCCCAGGTCATAAGCCGAGTAATCATTGCCGGTAAGATTGAATATCTTCAATTTTTTCAGATTGCCGATCTCGAGCGGCAGACCGGTAATCTTGTTGTTGGCGTAATTCAGCTCTTCCAGCTCGGACAGTTGGCCGATCTCCGCCGGGATGCCGGTCATCGGGTTATTGCTGGCGTCGATTTTCTTGAGATTCTTCAGTTTGCGGATCTCCGCCGGCAGGGCGCCGGTCAGGCGGTTGCCGGAAACATTGAGTTCGGTCAGGCCGGTCTGATTGAATATGTCCTGCGATAATTTTTCCAGTCCGCGATTGCTCAAATCGAGCACGTTCGCCTTGTTTTGGTTCTGCGGCGCCGGCGCCGGTGCTCCTTGGGTTTCTTTGCCCGGCCCGGTTTCGATTACCGGGGCGGTCGCCGGCCGGCTGTTGTTTTTTTCGAAATAATATAGTCCGCCGACGATCAATATCACCGCGACAACGGACAGAACGATCCTTTTGGATAGCGTGAATAGCATATGATTGGTTGGGCTATGCCGGTTATTTCATCGACTCCGGTTCGGCCCGATTACGTATCTTATTGATTATATAACTTACTAAATAGCCGCTACCGGCCAAAATCAGGATCAGGGCCGCCAGATACAGCCCCGCCAGATTAAAATACGCCGTCCAGGGCGACTTGTCAAAGAAGCTCGCTTTCAATTTCGGTAAGAGGATCAGGGCCTTGATGATCTCCGGCGGGGGGAATTTTTCCTGCCCGCCGATCGCGAGCGCGTAACGCCCCTCGCCCGGTTCGCCCTTGCGCGTCACCACGGCCGCGTAGTCGCCTGCGGGCAGGATTTTTCTGAACTCCGGCCCGCGCAGATACCAGTCGCCGCCGAAATTTTCATAATAATCATGCCACTCGGTATACGGCCAGTTGAGCTCTTTGATCAAGCCGGCGGGCGTTACTTTGTCCTCCCCGTTCCTGACCGTATCTTTGAAAAGGAGCACCCGCGTATCGGTGACGGCGCCGGCTACCTTAGGCGAAAGGATACCCAGATATAATTCAAAGGTTCTAGACGAACTGATGCGGAACCACTGTTCGGCGCCGTTCAGTTTGCCGTAGTAGACCCTGGAGACCTCCGGCTCGGCCACGACCACCGGGCCGCGGCCGCTCACGATCCGCGGCTGGTGCGCTGAAGCGGTGAGCGGTAAAAAAAACGCCAACGAACAGCAAAAAAACATTGTTTTCCTCGCCGCGGCAATCATTTTGGTTCGCTTTGGCCCCCAAGTCATCCTAAGACCTTATCATTATCAAAAGAAACTTGGCGCTGGTCTTGGCCCGCAGTTCGTGCGGCTCGTTCGCCGGCATCACCATCAGTTCGCCCGCCGCGAGCTCGTGCTCGTGGCCGGAGACCCGGATCTCGAGCGACCCCTCGAGCGCCTGCACCAGCGCGTCGAACGGGGCGGTGTGTTCGGACAGTCCCTGCCCCGCGTCGAGCGCGAACAGCGTGACGGTGCCGGCCGGCTGGTCGATGATGGTGCGGCTGACCACCGCGCCCGCCTGGTACTTAAGCATCTCGGCGATTTTGTGTACGGTATACATATTTTATGCGCCGCTCGCCTTAATAAGCGAGTGGAATACGAAATAAGTGATGGAATAGGCGGAGAGAATCAGGATCAGTCCGATCACCGCTTCCCGCAGTACTTCTTTCGCCCGCAGCACCTTTTGTTCGTTGCCGAGCGAGGTCATCCAGAGATAGCCGCCGTAGACGACCAAGCAGAGAAAAATGATGCCGAGCAGGGACAGGAAAGTACCGATGATCGAGCCGGCAATCTCGGCGATGGTTTTCGGCTCGCCGAAGCCGGCCGCCTCGGCCGTGATCCGCAGAAATTCAAGCATGGTGTCGGTCATAATTTTCTTTTATTTTATACCTGAATTATAGCATAGCCAATAGGGCCTTGACTATGCGGCCGCCTGCGGTTAATATATATCTCAACCAGGGGTGAAAAACCGCTTTCTGTCTTCGGGGGAGCGCCTCGGCCAAGCGATATACTCGGGCCGGATGAGGCGACGATCCCCCTCGCGGAGTAACCGTCTCGCGGGTGCGGCGGCAGCACGGCGGAAGCCGGACGCAACGCGCGTAAGCCGAGCGGAAGAAGAGCCGGGCTGCAGGGCAAATCCCGGGTGCGATCATCCGGGCGGTCTCGTCGATAAGGGCGATAACCGGAAGAGGTGTCTCGCAGTGGTTTGCCTCGACCCTAAGAAGAAGCCAACCTCTTTTTGCCCCTGGCCAGGGGGGGGAGCACTGCGCCTGAACCACGCATCTCCCCCCACTCCTTTTTTTCAACAAGATTTTACCATACAAAAAACCCTCCGATCTCCGGAAGGTTTTTTTATCTTAAAGTATTGTCCCCCTGTCTTCTGTTCACTGATTACTGACCGCTGATTTCACGGCAGATAATCCGTCGGGTCGGTCGGAATGCCGTCCTTGCGCACCTCGAAATGCAGATGCGCGCCGGTGGTGAGCCGTCCGGCGCCGGGCGTGCCGGGCAGGCCGCCGGACAGGCCGATCGCCTGGCCCTGGACCACATATTCGTCTTCCTGAACGAAAATCTTGGAAACGTGGCCGTAGACCGTGGCCAGGCCGTCGCCGTGGATCACCATGATATAGCTGTAGCCCTTACCCGCGTCCTTGGCGCGCGCCACATAGCCGGAGGCGGCCGATTTGACGGTGGTGCCCTGCGGCGTGCGGATGTCTATCGCCGGATGCTCGAAGATGTAGCGGAAAGGATAATCGGGGTCATGGAACCTGGCGGTGATGGTGTTTTTGGGCACCGGCCAGATCATGCCGCCGTCATTGAACTCCAGTTTCTTTTTCTGCGCCTGCGAAAGTTTCTCGCGCACCAGCCGTTCCAGGTTGACGATGTCCGCCGCGGCCGCCGCCTGCTCGGCCTTGGCCGAGGCGAGCAGACGCTGATATTCTTTTTCGGACGACTTGGTCTGCTCCAGCACAAAACCCTTTTCTTCCTTCTCCCCGTCCAGCGCCGCCTTCTTCTCTTCCATCTCCTTTTTCAGTTTATCCAGGTCGGCCACCTTGTTGTTCAGGTCGGTCTTGCGCTCGTCCAGTTCGGCGCGCAACTTTTCCAGGTTGTTGATGCCATCGGAAAGCTCGCCGTTAATGTCTTCCAGGTACTTGACCTGATTGACGAACTCGGAAAAGGAATCGTTGAGTAATAATATCTCGAGCGCGCTGGCCCGGTCCTGCTTATATAAGAGGCGCAGCACCGCGCCGATGTGTTCCTTTTCGCGCGCGATTTCCGCCTCCTTGTCCGCGATCTCGATGTTGGTCTTGTTGATTTCCAGGTTGGTGCGGTCGATGTCGGTCGAGACCGATTCGAGGTCGAGCGCCGCTTTGGCGATGCGGTTGTCCAGGATGTCCAGCTGGTTCGAGAGGTCGGCTTTCTCCGCCTGTTTGACCTTGAGCTGGCGCGAGTACTCTTCCTGCTTCTGCTGGATCTCGTTGATGCGGTCGCGTTTGCTCTTGATCTGGCTGTTCAAATCCTTGACCTGGTCGTTCACGTCGCTACCCTCCTGCCCGAAAACCGAAAAAGGAGCGCGCCAAGCCGCTCCCGCCAACAACAATGCTATGGTTATGACAACTACTTTTGTGTGTGTTTTTATCTTACCGACAAGCATGGCTAAAGTTAGGATTATATTATAATTATAGCATATTTTTGGTCTGTCGGCAATCCCTCTTTCGAGCATAAATTTTTATAATTTCGAGAAAATTTAGGCCGAATATGGGGATTGGCAACAGACCATCTGCAAAATGAAAAGAGCCCTAAGTGGGCTCTTTATTGGACAATCGATCCAACAGCAACTTGATCGTTCTTCCTTTTCGCCGATGCAGCCAGAAGCAGTAAGATCCGATAACCGCGGCGGCGGCAGTGACGAGCAGGAATTCCCCGACATCGGAGCATCGGCCGCTGGCCCGCAAATCGTGGGCCAGCGGTACGGCCGATGATGCGAGAATCATCAGGCCGATCAAAACGAAGATACTGGAGTTGCTCCAGACGTACCACTCGACGAACCGCGTCCAGCGGGTGCTGATTTTCCTGGCGCTCATCGCCTTCCCTCCTTTATGGCAGATCGATATGCCAACCGTCCCGTAGCGCCTGCCAGACCCTTTTCCGTTCCTCTTCCGGCAATTTTGCGATCTGGTTGAGGGCCTTATTCATCTTCCACGCGTAATACCCCGCAATTGCCGTCAAGAAGACAAGGTAACCGCAAAGACCCCAGGCCCAGTCCTTGTTGCCGATATGGAATTGGTAAGCGATATAGCCGATTGCCAGGCAATAGAACGACGCCAAGACGGCTATTTGGATCCGATACTTTTTAAGGAACATCGCCCGCCCTCCTTTTTCGGTTTTTATTCTAATTTCTTGATCGCGTTAGTAATCCTGGTGATGCTTTGATCTTTCCCGAGCACCTCCGCCACCTCGAACGGCCCGGGGCTAAACTTTCGGCCGGTGAGCGCCGCTCGCAACGGCCAGAGGTAATCGCCGGTTTTGAGGCCCTTGGATTCGATGCTGGTCATCAATACGTCCTTGGTCGAATGCTTGGTCCACTCGCCGTCCGGAATCTTTTGCAGGAGTTCCAGTATCTTCTCCAGATTCTCTTTCACCTCCGCCGCCGCCAATTTCTTCCAGATCAGCAGTTCGGCCGCGTACTCCGGTTCAGCAAAAAAGAATTCAGACAATTCATAAATATCCGACAGCTTTTTCATCCGCTCCTGAGCGAGCATTACGACGCCGTGCAGTAGTTGTTTGTCTTTGAGCCGCGGATCGTCCGCGCCGATCCTTTCAGCCAAAAAAGGCCGGCATAACCCGACTAATTCATCTATGGTTTTCCGTCTGATGTAGTAACCGTTGAAATAATCCAATTTTTCAACGTCAAAAATGGCCGGGCTTTCGCCGATGTCCTTGATCTCGAATTTGGCCACGATTCCATCCAGAGACAGAAGCTCGTTATCTTCTTTCGGGTGCCAGCCGAGCAGCGCGCAAAAGTTGATGAGCGCTTCAGGCAGATAGCCCTTGGCGCGGTAATCCTCCACCGCCACATCGCCCTGCCGTTTCGACAACTTGCCGCCTTCCTTGTTGAGCGTCAGCGGAATATGGATGAACTTCGGCGGCATCCAACCGAAAGCCCGATACAAGAGGATGTTCTTGGGGAAAGACGAGATCCACTCGTCGCCGCGCACCACGTGGCTGATCTCCATCAGGTGATCGTCCACGACGCTGGCGAACTGGTAAGTAGGCCAGCCGTCCGATTTGACCAGCACATGGTCCTCCAGGTTTTCACTCCGAAATTTTATCTCGCCGCGAATCTCATCGACCACTACTACCTCCTGGTCAAGCGGCAGTTTCTGGCGCAGGACGAACGGCTCGCCGGCGGCGGCTCTTTTCTCCGTTTCCTCAACACTCAAATTACGGCAGGCGCGGTCGTAGCGCGGCGGCAGTTTTTTCTCCGCCTGCGCCTGCTTCATCTCTTCCAGGCGCTCGGGCGTACAAAAACAGCGGTAGGCCTCGTCTTTGGCCAGCAGCTCGCCCGCGTATTTTTCGTAAATTGCTAGCCGCTTGCTCTGAATGTACGGACCGAATTTGCCGCCTTGCGTCGGCCCCTCGTCAAAATGAATTCCGGCCCAAGACAATATGTCCACCAAACCTTCGGCCGACCCTGCTACTTCTCTTTTACGGTCAGTATCTTCGACGCGCAAAATCAAAGTCCCGCCATATTTCTTGGCGATAAAATAATTGAATAATACCGTTCGCAAACTGCCGATGTGCAAAAAACCGGTTGGCGATGGCGCGAATCGCACCCTGACAGAATCCATATTTTTTGAATTATCGAATATAAAAATTTTACAATATTGTCTAACACCGGTCATGCCTTTGCTTTCCGGCATCGTCCTGATGGCGAATTGACGAAGCGGCCGGGCACGGACCCCGAGCTTGCCGAGGGGGAGGCCGCGAGGAGTTCAGTGAGCGAGCTCGCCGGGCGAGCGAACGGCCAGCGGGGCGATGCCGGAAAGCTAACGTTCGAAATGACAAATGGCAGTCAAATCATCCTAACAAAAAAGCAACTTTAGCGCAAACGGCCGTCATTGCGCCTGCTTGGTCGAAAAAAAGGATGAAAAGCGCCACCATAAAAACTTGAGCGGAAAAACGACCACGGCGTTAAAAATCCGTTTGACCCTCCGGGGCTGGCGCGCGAGGCGCCACAACCACTCCAGCCCGAGCCGGCGAAAAATCCTTGGCGCCCGCCGGGCCTTGCCGGTGGCGAAATCGATCGCACCGCCAACCCCGACCGCCATCCTAAGCCCCGGAATATGAGACAATCGATGATGGATGAATTTCTCCTGCCAGGGCGCGCCGAGTGCCACCAGCGCCAGTTCGGGCCGGAAGGCGGCGGCAGCGCCCGGATCGAACATCTTGCCGCGCCGGTCGATATCGATTACTTCCAATTCCAGGCGGTCGACCATCACCTCCAGACAATTTTTAATCTCCTCACCGCTCGACAAGCCGCCGCGCCAGTTGACCACCAGCACCCGCTTGCCCATCTTGGCGCAAAGCGTCAGGAGATCGACCAGCAGGTCTGCGCCGGTGACCCGCGGCAGGCGCGCGCCAAAAGTCAAGCCGGCCAATTTTAAACCGAAGCCGTCGCACAGCCCCAGGTCGGCGCCATTCAATATCCGAGCGAACTCCCGGTCTCGGCCAGCCGCCAGCAAGAACTCCGGATTGACGGTCGCGAAATATCGAAAATCGCCGCCCTCGAGGATTTCCTTCGCCCGTTCGAGCGTTTGCCTGCGATCGACCGCCGAAATCTTTATTCCCAGTATATTTATATCCTTCATAATATCTTAAATTATAGCCGAAACTCCGCAGTCAAACAAGCGAACCGATTTGACAATACGCAAAAAAACGGAGTAGATGGATGAACATCTCACCGCCGCCTTTGGTCCCGGCTGATCCGTACCCGCCATCGAAAAGCCGCCCCGTTGTTTCGGAGCGGCTTTTTCAATCCTCCGGGTAATATTCTTGCGAAAATGTTGTATAATTAACATATAAACATAATTATCAACATCCGAGAGCTTGACATAAGCGGCCCGCTTATCTAATATTATCCTTAGCAGTCATAGCACGCGAGTGCTAATTCCTCGCGCCTCGCACTTATAACCCAAGACAAATATATGTTTGATAAATTTACTCACAAATCGCAGGAAGCGATCATTAACGCGCAGATCATCGCCCAGGACTCCGGCCAACAGCAGATCGAGGCGGTTCACCTGCTCTCTGCCCTCTTGGAACAGCAGGACGGGTTGGTCAAGACCGTGATCGAAAAACTCAATATCAACCTGGACGACCTGATGGACAAGGTGGACGAGGCGATCGAGCAGATGCCCAAAGGCCAGATCACCGGCGTGGTCGGCACCGTCCAGGGTACGGCCGAGGTCGCCATGGTGTTCGAGCGCTCGAAAAAGGAAGCCGAGACCATGGGCGACGAATTCATCTCGACCGAACATCTGCTGCTGGCGCTGATCGGCATCAAATCCAGAGCGCAGGCGATCCTGCTCGACTCGGGCGTGATCCACGAGGTGGTGGCCAAGATGCTCAAGGAACTCCGGGGCAGCAACCGCATCACCGACCCCGATCCGGAGACCAAGCACAAGACGTTGGAAAAATACGCGGTCAACCTTACCGCGATGGCGCGCGCTGAAAAACTGGACCCGGTGATCGGCCGCGACGAGGAGATCCGCCGCATCATGCAGGTGTTGTCGCGCCGCACCAAGAACAATCCGGTGCTGATCGGCGAGGCCGGCACCGGCAAGACCGCGATCGTCGAGGGCCTGGCCCAGCGGATCGTGGCCGGCGACGTGCCGGAAACGCTCAAGGGCAAAGAATTGATCTCGCTCGACCTGGCCTCGCTGATCGCCGGCGCCAAATTCCGCGGCGAATTCGAGGATCGCCTGAAGGCGGTGTTGAAAGAGGTCAAATCACAGGCCGGCAAAATAATCCTGTTCATCGACGAGCTCCACACTTTGGTCGGCGCCGGCGCCTCGGAAGGCGCGATGGACGCTTCCAATATGCTGAAGCCGGCCCTGGCGCGCGGCGAACTGCATGCGGTCGGCGCCACCACTACCAAAGAATACCAGAAATATATCGAGCGGGACGCGGCGCTGGAACGCCGCTTCCAGCCGATCTACGTCAATGAGCCGAGCGTCGAGGACACGATCGCGATTTTGCGCGGCATCAAGGACAAATACGAGATCCACCACGGCGTGCGCATCACCGATGACGCGCTGATTTCGGCCGCCAAACTTTCATTCCGCTACATCTCCGACCGCTTCCTGCCCGACAAAGCCGTCGACCTGATGGACGAGGCCGCCTCTTCCCTGCGCCTGGAGATCGACTCCAGCCCGGCCGAACTCGACGACCTGAAACGGGAGATCAAGCGCCTGGAGATCGCCAAGGCGGCGATGGCGCGGGAACCGAAATCGACCGCGAAAATCCGCTCGATCAACAAGCAATTGAGCGAACACAAGGAACGCGCTTCGGAATTGGAACTGCGCTGGCAGAACGAAAAAGAGGCGATTTCCAAGATCCGCGAATCGAAAAAAAGTATCGATGAATTCAAGGCCAAGGCCGACATCATCGAACGCCGCGGCGACGACCTGACCCAGGTGGCCGAGATCCGCTATGCCAAGATTCCGGCGCTGGAACAGGAGATAAAAAAACAGGAGCAGAAACTGGTGAAGATCCAGCAAGCCGGCCGGCGCATTTTAAAAGAAGAGATCGACGAGGAAGACATCGCCAAGGTGGTGTCGCGCTGGACCGGCATTCCGGTGGTGAAGATGATGGAAAGCGAGGCCCATAAACTGGCCAAGGCCGAAGTGGAACTGACCAAGAAAGTGATCGGTCAGGACGAGGCGATCCTCAAGGTGGCGAATGCCCTGCGGCGTTCGCGCGCCGGCATCGCCGAAGAAAAAAAGCCGATCGGCTCCTTTCTGTTCGTCGGTCCGACCGGCGTGGGCAAAACCGAGCTGGCCAAGGCGCTGGCCGAATTCATGTTCAACGACCGTAATTCCCTGATCCGCTTCGATATGAGCGAATATATGGAGAAGCACAGCGTGGCCAAATTCATCGGCTCGCCCCCCGGCTACGTCGGCTTCGAGGAGGGCGGCCAGCTGACCGACAAAATCCGCCGCCAGCCCTACAGCGTCATCCTGTTCGACGAGGTGGAAAAAGCCCATCCGGAAATCTTCAACGTGCTGCTTCAGATACTCGACGACGGCCAGCTGACCGATTCCAAGGGCCGCAAGGTCAACTTCAAAAATACCATTATCATTATGACCTCCAACCTGGGCAATGAGGTCATCAAAGAATTCTCCATCGGTTTCGCGGCCGGCGGCGAGAGCGAGGCGTCAGCCAAGGCCGAGCGCGACAAGGAGATGCGGGAACGGATCGACCGGATCCTGCGCGATCACTTCAAATTGGAGTTTCTGAACCGCATCGATGAAATCGTGCTGTTCAAGACGCTCACCAGGGAGGCCCTGGCGAAAATCGTCGACCTGGAACTTGAAAAAGTGACCGCGCGCCTCAAGAACAAGGAAATCACCATCAAAGTCGGCCTCAAAGTAAAAAAATTCCTGGCCGATAAGGGTTTCGACCCGACTTTCGGCGCGAGGCCGTTGAAGCGCATCATCCAAACCAAGATTCTCGATGAACTGGCGATGGAAATCATCGAGGGCAAAGTCAAGGAAGGCCAGACCGTCAATATCGATCTCGGAATCAAAGAAGAGATGGTACTATCAGTAAACGGCAAATAAACATTAGGATAGGCAAAAGAGACGGCTACCGACCGTCTCTTTTGTTGTTTCCGGCCGATTTTTTTGTTATAATAAATAAAGATAATAATTCAACTAAACTGATTGAAGGTCGGCTATTATTTATGTTGAAAAAAGTTGACGGATTAATTCTAATCATGGCGTTTTTTTCGGTCTTTGTTTTTGCCGGCCGCGCTCTGGCGCAGGCCAATCCGGTCGAGGGCGGTTTTGACCCGAATTACATCATCGGCGACCAGGAAATAAACGACTACAATTCGATGTCGCTCGAGGACATCCGGCAATTCCTGCTTGCCAAAGGCGGTTTTCTGGCCGGCTACAAAATTCCCTCCTGCACCGACGACGACGTACTCAACCAACGACCCTGCACCGGCGCCATACAATCGGCGGCGGAAATAATCTACTACCGCTCGCAGGCGAACAAGATAAACCCGAAATTCATCCTGGTCTTGCTGCAAAAAGAACAGAGCTTGGTCGAGGACTTGAGCCCGACTCCGAATTCCCTCGATTGGGCGGTCGGCTACGGTTGCTTCGACAACGCGCCCTGTAACGAGCGCTGGCGCGGTTTCTGGAAGCAGGTCAATAGCGCCGGCCTGCAATTCCGCGACTATATGGACAATCCCCAGCTCTACAACTACAAAGCCGGCAACACCTACACCGTCTCCAACACCGGCCGCGATCCGCAAGTCGTCACGCCGATCAACCAGGCCACGGCCGCGCTTTACAACTACACCCCGCACGTCTACAACGGCAACTACAATTTTTACAAGATCTGGCAGCGCTGGTTCAGCCGCGGCTATCCGAACGGTACCCTGCTCCAGGTCGAGGGCGACCAGACGGTCTGGCTCCTGCAGGGCGGGATGAAAAGGCCCTTTACCAGCCGCGGCGCCCTGACCAGCCGCTACGATCCGAGCCGCATCGTCAAGGTCGCCAAAAGCGAACTGGACAAATACACCAAGGGGGCGCCGATCAAGTTTCCGCAGTATTCGATCGTCAAATCGCCGCGCGGCACCCTGTTCCTGATCGTCGACGATACCAAGCGCGGCTTTTCCTCGATGCTCGCCTTCCGCAAGACCGGCTTCAACCCGGAGGAGATAATCGACGGCGGCTGGGATGACCTGAACGCTTTTAAAGACGGCCAGCCGATTACCGCCACCACCACCAAACCGACCGGCGAATTGGTGCAGAACAAGACCACCGGCGGAGTTTATTGGGTGATTAACGGCACTAAAGCACCGATCCTGGACGGCATATTCCTGAAAACCAAGTTCAAGAACCGCAAAATCGCCAAGGCCAAAGCCAAAGAATTGGATAAATACAAAACCGTCGATCCGGTGATTTTTGAAGACGGCGCCTTGCTCAAATCGGAAATGGGCAGCGGCGTTTTCGTGGTAGCCGACGGCAAAAAAATCCCGATCACCTCCGGCGCCGTATTTGAAAAACTCGGCTATAGGTGGGAAAATGTAATTACGGTGCCTTCCAAAATTCTCTACCTCTACCCTGAAGGTGCCGCCATCACTGAGGCCTCGTTAAACAGCCGCATGGCCGATGCCGGCATCCAAACCGCCGCCCCGGCATCTTCAACCGTCGCATCCAACTAAATATCACGAGCGACAGCTCGCTTCAAAAATTTTTCCTTTTTCATTTTTACTTTTTAATTTATTCTATGTCCCTCGTCTTCGCGGCGATCACCCCGCACCCGCCGATAATCATCCCGACCATCGGCAAAGAAAATATCGGCCAGCTCAAGGCCACCATTGACGGCTTCAAAAAATTGGAGGAACAGCTCTATTCCTCCAAAGTGGAAACGATCCTGATCATCTCTCCGCACGGGCTGGTGCAGTCGCACGCCTTCTCGATGAATCTGTCGCCGGAATTCCTGCTCGAGTTCACCGAGTTCGGCGACTTTGCCACCAAACATACGATGGCGGGCGATGTCGGGTTGGCGCACCGGATGCGGGAAGCGCTCGAAACCGCGGCGCCGGTGCAGTTGATCAGCCAGCCGCGCCTTGATTACGGCTCGAGCGTGCCGCTTTTCGTCCTGGCCAAAAGTATGCCGCATATAAAAATCATCCCCTTGTATTACTCCGGCCTGTCGCTCGAAGAACACTTCAAATTCGGCCAGCAGCTCAAGAGCGAGATCCTGTACTCGCAGAACCGGATCGCGGTGATCGCCTCCGGCGATCTGTCGCATAAATTGTCGCAGAACGCCCCCGGCGGCTACTCGCCCAAAGCCGCAAAGTTCGACCAAAAGATCATCGACATCTTGATCCAGAAGCAGTCCGACGAGATTCTGCGCTTGAGCGAACAGCAAATAACCGAGGCCTGCGAATGCGGCCTGAAGTCGATCGTCACCCTGCTCGGCATCCTGGATGGTATCAATTATGAACCGCAAAGGATCTCCTACGAGTCGCCGTTCGGCGTCGGCTACCTGGTGATGAACTTCAGGTTATAGCTATTGGCTTTTAGCTGATAGCTTATAACTTTAAATGCAAAAAACGCCTTCAATATAGAGCGTTTTTTTAATAAAAATCTTTCACTTTGAACTTTGAACTTTGAACTTTGAACTTTCACCATTCCCCTTCCCCGCCACCACTTTAAAAAAGTACTGCCACTTCACTCCGGTTTTGCAGAGTTCCTTGGTGTCGTTCAGGCAGGTCTCGATAAACTGTTTCGGGTGCTCCTTGCAGACCTTGAAGACCGCGCTACGTTTGAAGTTTGGCACGGAGAGCTCTTTGATGATGCGCAAAGCCAGGTCCTGCCAAGGATAGGCCGGCGGCTTCTTGCTCTGTCTCGCGGCGAAAACATCTTTGATTTTTTCAAAACCCTTGTCGATTGCCATATATATAAAAACGGACTAGCGGCTGGCGCTAGTCCGAGAGCGAATGGTGGTGAAAACCATCGGAGTTCGCCAGCATCTCGCTGTACTCGCTGCCGTAATGCGGCTCTTTTGGCTGGTCTTTTTCGACCTTTTTGTAAATGAGGTAAAGGACTCCGAGATAGGCCGCGCCAAGAACGATTACGACTATCAGCGTGTTCACGGTATTACCCATGCGTTGCACCTCCATTAGGTTTTTTGAAACGGGGATAAACACCGCAAGCAATAATGGCTATAGCTATAGCTATATCTTATACCAAAAATCCATAAAAATCAATTCTTGGGCCGTTGACCGTAAAACGCTTTTATGTTACGCTAGGTAAACTTGTATGGCCAAAGTATTGCGAATTTTAACTGATCCTGACCCGATTTTACGGCAAAAATCGGTTGATTTGGATTTGAAAAAAATTCCAAAAAAAGAACTGGCCGAACTGATCGCCGACATGACCGAGACCATGCTCAAGGCCGACGGCGTGGGGCTGGCCGCGCCCCAGATCGGAAAAAATATCCGTTTGGTGTCGATCAATACGGCCGACGGTCCGCTGGCCCTGATCAATCCCAAAATCGTAAAAAAGTCGCTCTTAAAAGAATGGGGCGAGGAGGGCTGCCTGTCCGTGCCGGAAGTGTTCGGCGAGGTCAGACGGCATAAAAAAATCACTTGCAGCTATCTCGACCCGGCAGGCAAGGCGATCACTTACCCGGCCGAGGGCTTGATGGCCAGGGTGATCCAGCACGAAGTCGACCATCTGGACGGGGTCTTATTCATCGACAAGATGCGACCGATCACGAATATCGAGGAAAGCAGGTACTATAATAAAATTATCAAATCCGATGAGACAAAAAGGGCAAAAAATTCACCCTGTTAAATCCCGCGATGCGGGTGCGACATCGTCGCAATTTAACAGGGTAAAATTAATTTTTATCGGCACGCCGGACTTCGGCGTACCGGCGCTCCAGTCACTGGCCGGCGATCCGCGGTTCAAGGTGGCGGCGGTCGTCACTAACCCGGACAAACCCGCCGGCCGCGGCAAGACCCTCACTGCCCCGCCGATCAAACGGGCGGCGGCAACGCTGGGCATCAAGGTGCTTCAGCCGGCAAAGATCCGGGAATTTGCGGCGGATCTTAAAAAAATCGCGCCGGACGTAATCGTCGTCGTCGCCTATTCGCAAATCATCCCCAAAGAGATTCTGGAGCTGCCGAAATTCGGCTGTATCAACATCCACGGCTCACTGCTTCCTAAATACCGCGGCGCTTCGGTCATCCAGGCGCCGATCATGAACGGCGACCGCGAGACCGGCGTCTCAATAATGAAGATGGACGAGACGCTCGACACCGGACCGGTCATCCATCAATCCAAGGTTCTGATCGGCCCCCTCGAAACCGCCGCCACCCTATACGATAAGCTGTCTTCCCTCTCCGGTGAAATTATTGCGCCGGTGCTTTTTGATTACGTCGCCGGAAAAATTAAACCCGTTCCACAGGACGAAAAGTTGGCTAATTATGTTGGGGTATTAAAAAAAGAAGCGGGGCTGATCGACTGGAACCGACCGTCCGAGGAATTGGAAAGATTCGTACGCGCGATGCAGCCCTGGCCCGGCGCCTTTTCCCGAGTCAAGGAGACGGGCCAGATGCTAAAGATCAACAAGGTCGCGCCGCACCGGTTCGAACTGAACGACCAGCCGATCGGAAAAATTTTCCACTACAAAAACAAGCTGGCGGTTCAGACCGGCCGCGACGCGCTAATCATCGAACGGCTGCAGCCGGAGGGGAAAAAAGAGATGAGCGCCGATGATTTCGTCCGCGGCCATCAAAATATTCTGGGCGCCACCTTGACATAACTCGCTTTACGTCTTATAGTAATGAAAATGCTGCGGCATTTTTTGTCTTTTTTCGCCGCCATCGCCCGCCCGACACGCCTACCTACCCGCAAAGCTACGTAACGCGTTGCAAGCAGGCCAAAGCATGCCGAGTTCGTCTATCGGTTAGGACACTAGGTTCTCAACCTAGTAAGACGGGTCCGACTCCCGTACTCGGTACTGAAAAAAAAATAAATCACAAGGAGGCCGAACAGGGTTGTTTGGCTTTTTTCGTTCCTTACATCTTAATTCGAAGGAGGAGAACCGAGATGGGTCGAATTAAGCCCCGTTATCTGCTGAAATGCATCAAGTGCGAGGCGATCAAGCCGCACGACGAAAACCTCTATTGCTGCAGCGTTTGCGGCGGGCTGTTTATGCCGGAGCGCGACGAAGCGTTCATCAAGCAGCAGATCGGCTTCGGAACCGAGTCACAGATGTATTTCGACTCGATCCGCTACGGCCGGCTGGCACAGCGCTATCCGTACGGCAGCGGCGTGTTCATGTGGCTCAAATACATCCTGCCCGGCTTCCCGGAAAAGGCCGTACTGTCGCTCAAGGAGGGGCTGACCGATCTGTTCGAGCCGCCCCGGTGGCTCAAGCGGCAGATCGGCCTGAATCGGTTGTACATCAAGATGGAGGGACAAAGCCCCTCCGAGAGCTTCAAGGATCGCGGCATGCCGGTCGCCGTTTCCGAGGCCCGCCGGCTGCAGCTTGAATGCCCCGAACTGGGTATCAGCGCCGTCGCCTGCGCCTCGACCGGCGACACTTCCGCCTCGGCCGCCGCCTACGCCGCCTATTACCGCGACGTTCTTCGCTCGATCGTCTTCCTGCCCTTCGAAAAAATCTCACCTGGACAACTGGCCCAGGCCATGATGTACGGGGCGCTGGTGGTGGCGATCAAGCACCGCGACGGCTTCGACGGCTGCATGCGGCTGATCAAGGAGTTCTGCGCCAAAAACCCGAGCATGGTGCTGGTCAATTCCGCCAATGCCTTCCGGCTGATCGGTCAGGAGACGATCGCCTTGGAGATCTTCCAGGATCTTCGTTGGAAAGCGCCTCGCTGGATCTCCATCCCGGTGGGCAACGGCGGCAACCTGACCGCCCTGCTGCTTTCCTGCCTGCGGGCGCGCGACCACGGCCTGATCGACCGTCTGCCCGGCATCATCGTGGCCCAGGCCAAAAACACCAACACCCTGGTGCGTTGGGCCCGTTCCGGTTTCACCAAGTACGAGCCGGGAAAATTTCACGACACCATCGCCTCGGCGATGAACATCCAGGATCCGGTCTCCTTCCCCCGGATCAAACGGCTTTACGACTGCTTCGAAATCCTTTACTACGATGTCGACGACCGGCAAATCCAGGAGACCAGGGCCCGTTTCAACCGCGCCGGAGCCGACATCTGCCCCCAGGGCTCGGTCGCGGTCAGCGCCGTCCTGCAGGCCAGAGACGATCGCCGGTCATTGCAAAACGAAGTGGTGGTGGCCGTTTCAACCGCCAGCGGCCTCAAGTTCATCGATTCGGCGATCGATCACCACCTGAACGGCTCCAGGAAACGCTTCGCCAACCCTTACCGGGTGGTGGAAAACGCCTCTTTGGAAAAAATCGAACAAGCGGTAAAGTCCGCCCTGTAAAACCAACCCCCCTACAGCCGGTTCCTCTCGGAGCCGGCTTTTTTATCAATAAGCGGCGAATTTGACAATCTGTTTATTTATGTTATATATGATAATAGAGACGACAGGCACTCCCCCGCGATCTCTGGGAAAACCCAGGAAACCCTTAGGTCAAGGGCGAACGGGGCCTGAATCGTCCGGAGAGGAGGTAGCGCCAAGATGCTACCTTGTCTCACCCTCACCTCCCGACGGCGCTATTCACCAGTTTCATGCGCCGTCGGGAATCCAT
>JAJYMT010000046.1 GCA_021786695.1 bacterium | reverse complement strand
CTTAAATCTTACTTCATAAATCTTAAATCTCAGTCGTTGATGATAACCAGCTATGCTAAAAGAAAAAAATAAAAAAGAAGAAAAAATTATCAAATATATAGGTATCGACTGGGGCGAGAAACGGATCGGACTGGCCGCTGCCGACAGTGAGATGTGGATGGCGATGCCCTTGGCGATCGTCTATTCTTTTGACGAACTGCTGGAATTTCTGGCCAAGGAGGAGCCGGACCAGCTGGTAGTAGGCATGCCCTACACCATGGCCGGACACAAAGGCGAAGCCGCGGGCAAAGTGTCTGAATTCATCAAAATGCTCGAGGCAAGCACCCGCTATCCGGTCGCGAAAGTCGATGAACGGCTGTCTTCGAGCGCGATCGACAGCATGTACGACAAGCGCAAGGCGCCGGAAGAGCGAGACGCGATCGCGGCGATGCTGATACTAGAGACCTATATCAACCAGCTGGAGAAGGGAGAGAAAAAAGAGGATAAAGTTTTTCCCAACCTATCATAATTATCAGATGTATGAGGCCGGATTTAAGATTTAAGATTTAAGATTTAAGATCATTCATAAATCATAAATCCTAAATCGTAAATCTGACAAAGTGGACGATACTTACCGTACCCGCGCGGTCGTGCTCAAGCGGGAGCCGTATCGGGAAGACGATTCGCTGGTGACGGTTTATTCCGAGGAGCGAGGAAAATTGACGCTTCTTGCCCGAGGCACGAAAAAAATCAGATCGAAGCTGGCGGCTCACTTGGAGCCGTTTTGTCTGCTGGAAGCGATGGTGGTCCGCGGCCGCGGTTTCGATTATCTGGGTTCGGCGGCGAGCGTCGATTGTTTCGCGCGGATAAAAAGCGACTATGAAAAAACGGCCGCTGCCGGCTCGGCCATCCGTACTTTTAACGGCCTGATTAAAGAGGGAGAGGGCGACCGGAAAATTTTTGAACTGCTAAACGAATTTTTAACCGGATTAGCCGAACAAAGGGCGGAGAACGCCGGGTTGATCTCCGCCGCATTTTTACTCAAATTCCTGGTTTTGCTCGGCTACGCGCCGGAGCTTTATTGTTGCGCGATATGCAAAAAAAAGATCGAGCCGGGCGGAAACTCTTTTTCTTTTTCAGCTCAGTCGGTCGTCTGCCGCGATTGCAACGCCAATGGACCGTCCGTGGCGGCGGATGATGAAACGGTCAAACTTTTGCGACTGATGATCGAGCAGGATTTCCCGACATTAGACAAGGTTTCGGCCGCGCCGGTGAGCCGCCAAGCGGCGCAGACGCTGGTTTCACGGCTGGTCGATTATCAGCAGTAAAAAATACCAATTTAATTCCGGTTGACCTTGGCCGCGATTTTTGCTAAATTGGTAAGGTAAAAAAATAACCTAATCAAACCTATGGAACAAGCAACGCCGACGCCGCAAGCGCCGAAAAAGTCCTCTTTATCCGTTTTTGTCGCGATCGTGGCGACTTTGGCGGTGGTCGGAGGTATCGCTTATGAGGCATATCAGCAAAAAAAGGACAGTTTTATCGAAAAAGAGGGCCAATTGCAACAGGAGGTAGCCGATCTGCAGGAAAAGGCCGGCACCCTGGAGCAGGAAAAACAGAGCATCTTCGGCCAGGTGGAGGATCTGAAAAAACAACTTGCGGATTTCGCGGCCAAATTCACCTCGACTTCAAGCGCCTCTTCTACGATCGATTTCTGCACCGCCTCGGCGACCGTGAGCGAGGTCGGCAGAGAGGAGTATCCGATCAACGCGGAGAAATATTCCGACGGCGGGCTCTTGGGGCAGCTGTTCACCGCGGATGATTGCAGCGCCACCCGCACCGAAAAAATATACGGCGTGAAGGGCGCCAACTATTCCGCCAAACCGTCCGTCTCTCTGAAAGAAAATCCTTCGGCCGAATTGAGGAAGGCCCTGAAAGAAATCGGTTTCAAGGAAGCCGCCAGTTGCGACAAAACCAAGCCGGAGGAATGCAAAGAATGGTCGCTCAATATCGTCGTGCCCTTGAAAGAAATATTAAAACTGAAACCATACGGCAACTTGTTCCAGCCGGCAACCAAATAACCAGGCGAAGGAGGTCGTCATGTCCGGAGAGATCTTCAAGCATCTGACCGGCAAGAACGTACCCGCCACCATCGAGGAGGCGGATCGGGAGATAATGCGCGCCGCCGGCGTGTCGCGTCTGCCGGTGCGTTACCGGCCGATTTTCAGGATCAGCGATGTCTCGGCGACGTTTGCCGAGTTCGACCGATTGGTCGGCTTCAAACCGCCTGGCTCGAAATGAGCCGGCGGTTTTTCTTGACTAAATTTTTGAATTATTTTATACTGGTGAGGTCTTAAAATTTGCAAAGAAAACCGTCTTCGCTATCCGTTCATCCGCCAGCCGGCGGAGGCGGAGAAGGAGTAATTCCGAGAAACATTCGGAAGAGGTGCGGGAAGAAACCGGCCGTTCCGGCTGATAGTAGAACCCGCCGCGACTCTGGCGTAACAAGAATAAAAAAGCGTTCTTTCGGCAGCAGGGCTTGTCCCGATCCTGCCGGGGGAAAATTAAGGTGGTACCGCGGAACGCTGAAAAGCCTTTCGTCCTTAAACACGAGTTTAGTGCTCGGGTTTAGAGATGAGGGGCTTTTTATATAGTTAAAAATTAAAAATGAAAAGTTAAAAGTAATGGAGACACGCCAAAGCGGGACGGAATAACTACAAACACTTTTAACTTTGCACTTTTAACTTTTAACTTGTAATTTATGCTTAGAACAAACACCTGTGGAGAATTAAACAAGGAAAATGTTGGCCAGATTGTCCAGTTATGCGGCTGGGTTCACCGGCGGCGCGACCACGGCGGGATTATTTTTATCGACTTGCGCGACCGCTACGGCTTGACGCAGATCACTTTTCATCCCCCTTCGGCAGGCTCAGGGCAGGCGGAATCGGGCGCGTCCTACGAAACCGCTAACAGCTTGCGTTCGGAATGGGTGATCAAAGCGACGGGTAAGGTAATCGCCCGCCCGGATGATATGATAAATCCGAAACTTTCGACCGGCGAAATTGAGGTCGAGGTAGCGGAGATCGAGGTCTTGTCCGAATCGAAAACACCGCCGTTCGAGATCGATGAAGACAAGGCCAAGGAAGCGAAAGAGTCGGTCCGGCTAAAGTACCGCTTCCTGGATTTGCGCCGGCCCAAGCTCCAGGAAATATTAATCAAGCGGGACAATGTTACCCGCCATGTGCGGGATTATTTTAAAAAATTAGATTTCGTCGAAGTGCAGACGCCTATTTTGGCCAACTCCTCGCCCGAAGGCGCGCGCGATTACCTGGTGCCGTCGCGGCTCTACCCTGGCAAGTTCTACGCCCTGCCGCAGGCGCCGCAGCAGTTCAAGCAACTCCTGATGGTCGCCGGCATGGACCGTTATTTTCAGATCGCCCCCTGCTTCCGCGACGAGGATCCGCGCAATGACCGGCATCCTGGCGATTTTTACCAGATCGACCTGGAGATGAGCTTCGTGGAGCAGGAAGACGTCTGGAACGCGGTCGAACCGTTGATGATCGAGCTGACCGAAAAGTTTACGGATAAAAAAATCGTGCAAAAACCCTTTCCGCGCTTCACCTGGCGCGAGGCGATGGAACGTTACGGCATCGACAAACCGGACCTGCGTTTCGGTTTGGAAATAATGCCAATATCTGAATCGGTCGCCGGTTGCGGCTTCTCGGTCTTTACCGAGGCGGTCAAGCAAGGCGGCGTGGTGCACGCCCTGAAGGTTGACGGCGGCGCGCGTTTCAGCCGCAAAGAAATCGATGAACTGACCGAGGCCGCCAAAGCCAAAGACGCCAAGGGCCTGGCCTATATCACTCTCAAGCAAGGCGGAGAGATCGCCTCGCCGATCATAAAATTTTTGGGCGACGAGCTGGTGAAAAAAATCATTGAAATGACCGGCGCCAAAGAAGGCGACATCATCTTTTTCGCCGCGGATAAATGGGAAGTCGTCTGCAACGCGCTCGGCGCGGTCAGGAGCGAATGTGGCGCGCGGCTCGGACTAAAAAGCAAGGACAAGGCCGCCTGGTGCTGGGTCAAGGATTTCCCGATGTATGAATATAACGAGACGGATAAAAAAGTCGATTTCATGCATAACCCGTTCTCGATGCCGCAAGGCGGGATGAAGGCGCTTGAAAATGAAGACCCGCTCTCAATCCTCGCCTATCAATACGACCTGGTCTGTAACGGTTACGAAATATCTTCCGGCGCGATCCGCAACCACCGGCCGGACATAATGTACAAGGCGTTCGCGGTGGCCGGCTACGGGCCGGAAACGGTGGAAAAGAAATTCGGCGGCATGCTGCGCGCTTTTGAGTACGGCGCTCCGCCCCACGGCGGCATCGCGCCCGGCCTCGACCGACTGATGATGGTGCTCTTTGACCTGGATTCGATCCGCGACATCTACGCCTTCCCCAAGGACGGCGCCGCCCGCGACGTGATGATGGATTCGCCTTCCGAGGTGGACGAGAAACAGCTGAAGGAGTTGCATATCAAGGTGGCGGGGAGCAAATAGATTTAAGATTTATGAATTTAGATTTAAGAATAAAATACAAAATCTTAATTCTTAAATCTTAATTCTTAAATCTTAATTCTTAATTCTTAAATCTCGTTATGTGTAATAACCTTTTAATAAAATCGTATGGAGGAAAATAAGAATAAAAGTCAAGAAGCAAACAACAGCGCCAAGTTCGCTTTCTTCTATATGCTTTCTTTGGTGGCGCTCGGCTTTCTAGCGACCTCTGCCGGCATGGTGATTTTCCAGATCATTAACAAGAATATCCCGGACGCGCTCCAGCCGTATCAGGGCCGGTTTTCGCCCGAGGCGCTCAAGTTCGCCATCGCCGCCATCATCATCGCCGCCCCGATTTACTATTTCACTCTCTGGCAGATCAACAAGAATCTGCGCGACGGCGTGCTCGCCAAAGAATCCGCCGTCCGCCGCTGGCTCACCTATTTCATCTTGTTCGTCGCCTCAGTCACCATAATCGGTTGGCTGATTCGCACCATCTATAATTTTTTGGACGGGGAACTCACGACCAAATTCATCCTGAAATCCGCGACCGCGATCTTCATCGCCGCGGTCGTTTTCAGCTACTATCTTTACGATATCAGGCGGGTCGTGGCGGGCGCGTCGGACAAGCTGATCCGGGCATACTCCTTCGGTTCGGCCATGCTGGTGATCGTCGCGCTGGTCGCCGCTTTCTTTTTCACCCCGAGCCCGACCGAGACCAGGAACCAAAAACGCGATCAGGACGTACTGAACAAGTTCAACCAGATCGATTCCGCGGTCGCTAATTTTTATCAGGAAAAGAAAAAATTGCCGCCGGACCTCAAGGCGCTCCTCGGAGGCAAGTATTATCTCACGGAAAAAGAACTGAAAGACGCGGTGACCGGAGCGGCTTTCGAGTACCGGCCGGCTAAAGAAGGGAACTACGAGCTGTGCGCTGATTTTCTTACCTCGAACTTGAAGGATGATACCAATAATGATGATTACAACCAGGGCCGCTGGCCGCACCAGGCCGGACGGCAGTGCCTGAAGCAGACCGTCTATTTCTCACAGCAAGACGCCGGGCTGAAAACGCCGCTACCAGTGCCGCTTGCGCCGAGGCCGGTCGATTAAGAAGGTCTAAATTTCGTTCGAAGTCCGACCTCGAGGTGCTCGAGGTCGGACTTCGACGGTCGAGAGTTGAACGGTAAAAAGAGCAATTTTTTTGACAATCCGAATAGGGAGGGGAGAGATGCCGCTGACAGAACTTAGCCGAATCCAAATTCTGGAATTGGATCAGAGTGAGATTTGCGGCCAGCTGTCGGGGGCCGAGGTAGTTTACATCTTCAAGCAGGCCGACGGTTTCTGGTCTTTCGATTACCGGGCGGCAGACCAGGGCCGCGCCGGCTACCACGCCGAGATGCCATCCGGCCTCTGCGCTGACGGTTTTTTCTTTTCCAAACCGGTACTTGACCGGGAAAACCTCTGCCAGATCATGGCGGAGCAGCTGTGGATCCGGTATCGGGCTCTTTCAAGGCGGCGGCCGACGCGCGTCATCGGCATCCCGAACGGCGCGAACCGGCTGGCCAAGGA
This sequence comes from bacterium, assembly GCA_021786695.1. Classification (GTDB taxonomy): domain Bacteria; phylum Patescibacteriota; class Patescibacteriia; order Patescibacteriales; family GWE2-39-37; genus JAJYMT01. The sequence goes on along the minus strand of JAJYMT010000046.1, from coordinate 11,379 downwards.
ATTGGCGCGCCAGCAGGAACTCGACTGCTCGGAGTTGATCAAGACCGGCAACAGCTTTACCCTGAAAGAGCCGATCGGCAGCGGGGAAATACTCTTGTTCTTGGAGGACTTCTGCCGCGGCGCCACCAACCTGTCGGACGGAATCAGCGCGGTGATGACCGAAGCCCCGAAATGCGAATTGACCGACTTCCAGATGGTGATCCTTAATTGCGGCGGCCGTTCGACCGTCGAGGCGCTAGGCAAGACCTTCGGACTCGGTTCTTTATCAACCCACAAGTCCAACCAGTGGCGTCCGGCCAACTGCCCGCTTTGCCGCATGGGCTCGAAGCGCATTGGGCCGAAGGAAAGCGAGGAGAATTGGCGGCTGCTCGTGACCGGCCAACTCGCTTGAATCGAACTCCAGGACCCGCAGGAATTTTCTGCGGGTTTTTCATTGCTAAATGACGGAAAATCGGGTATAATTATGCTTAAGAAGGTGCCGAAATCATAGGCGGTAGTTTTTGGTATTAATAATTATTTACTATAATTTTATGGCAAAAAAACAGCTAAAAAAGGCGAAAAAAATTCTAAAACCGAAATTTCCTGAAAAAATCGTGAAATATCTAAAAGACGCCGGTATCCCGCACGAGGTGCTGGAGCATCGCACCGTCTATACGGCGATGGACGCGGCCGCGACTATGCGGAAAAAACTGGGCGAGATCGCCAAGTCGCTTCTGGTCAAGGCGGACAAGGATTATTTTTTGATCATCCTGCCGGCCGACCAGAATCTGGATTTCAAGAAATTGGCCAAGGCGCTGGCGTCCTTGCACAAGAAAAAATACGCAGTGGTAAAAATTCCGGGCGAAAAGATCATGGCCGAATTACTGAAATTGAAAGAGGGCACCATCAGCGCTTTCGGCAAGATGCACAACCTGCCGGTGGTCGTGGACAAAAGTTTGGCGCGCGTAAAGAAAGCGGTTTTTTCTTCCGGCAACCACAACTATTCGGTCGAGATGGGTCTCAGGGACTTTATCAAACTGGAGAACGCTTTGCTGGCAAATTTCGGCGTCAAGAAAAAGATCAAGTTGCCGAAGGCGGTGAAAAAGGTAAAAAAAGTCGCCAAGAAGCTAACGAAGAAAACCAGAAAGAAAAAATAATTATCCTTCGGCTTGCAGCATCAGGATAACAAATAAATTAAACGACAAATAAGTTCACTATTAATTCGCGATGGTATTAAAATTAGAAAAATTCGAAGGGCCGCTGTCTTTGCTGCTGCAACTGATCGAACAGGAAGAACTCGACATCACCCAGATCAGTTTGGCGAAGATCGCCGATGAATACGTCAGCTATCTGAAGGAGGTTAAAAATATCGACCCGGAAGAGATGGCTGATTTTTTGGTGGTGGCGGCGCGCTTGCTCCTGATCAAATCGAAGGCGCTTCTGCCGTACCTGTTTCCGGAAGAGGAGGAAGAGATCAAGGATTTCGAGGATCAGCTCAAGATGTATCAGGAGTTTTTGACCGCGACCAAGAAGGTGGCGGCGATCATCGGCAAGAAGCGGTTCATGTTCGGCCGTCCTTTCAATCGCAAGGCCAGCGTCTTTTTCGACAAGCTGTTCGCGCCGCCCAAGAAACTTACCGCGGCCGACCTCGGCATGGTTTTCGCCGATCTCTTAGGCAGGATCAAGCCGGCGGAACTCGAACTGGCTGAGGAACGGATGGAGCGGAAGATCAGCATCGAAGACCGGATCCTGGCGATCGAGCAGGGATTGTTTGAGCGCATCAAGATAAGTTTTTCCAAAATCCTGGAAACGGCCCAGTCCAAGACCGAGATCATCGTCAGTTTCCTGGCGATGCTCGAACTGATAAAACAGCGGACGGTCTTTGTCGAACAGCTGGAATTGTTCGGGGAGATTGAGATTAATAAGATTTAAGATTTACGATTTAAGATTTAAGAAGGCCAAAATCAGCACCATTCTTAAATCGTAAATCTTAAATCGTAAATCCAAGTCATGAACATAAAATCCCAAATTGAGTCCCTTCTCTTCATCTCCGCCAAGCCGATGACGGCAAAAAACCTGGCGGAGCTGATCGGAGTCGCGGTCAAAGAGGCGGAGCAGGCCGGAAGCGAGCTGGTGCGGCAGTACCAGGAAAACAAGAAAGGCGTGCAGGTGATCAAAAACGGTTCAAGCTTTCAGATGGTCAGTTCGCCCGAAAACGCCAAAATCATCCAGGAATACATCAAGGACGAGACCACCGGCGAACTGTCGCGCCCGTCGCTCGAGGCGCTTACCATCATCGCCTATCGGGGTCCCGTAGCTAAACTGGACCTGGATCGCATCCGCGGCGTGAACTGCAGCTTAATTTTGAGGAATCTTCTGATCCGCGGCCTGATCGAAGGAAAATTCGACAAGACCAGAAACGAGACCTATTATTCGGTGACCATGGATTTCGTGCGTTTTCTCGGCTTGAACGATTTGAAAGAATTGCCGGATTTTGATAAGTTAAGCCGGGACGACACGATCGACCGGGTCCTGGCGGCTGCCGGCGGCGAGATTAATCCAAGCGACAATCAGAGCATCGTTTAACCGGATAATAATTATGTTAAGTACGATATTTTTCGGGTTATTGGCCAATCTATGGATAGTAAACGCCAAATTGACCGGCGACAACATTCTTTATCACTCGGTGTTTGACCGGTTGAATTTTTCCGGACAGCTGGAGCAACGGGTGGCGGAAGCGGCGCGCCAGGCGACCCTGAACATCCTGCCGCTGTCGGCAGCCGCCAGACCGGAAGAGCCGCGGCCGCTTAGCCATCTGCCGGCGGCGCGCGACCTTAGGAGTTTAGCGCCGATCTGCGAGTCCGAAGCCAAACACGAAGTGACAGCCGACAGCGCCGTGGTTTTGGACACCGAGACCGGCACCGTACTTTTTAAAAAAGACGACAAGGCGCCCAAATCGATCGCCAGCATCACCAAGCTGGCTACCGCCCTGGTTTTTTTGGATCACAACCCCGGCTGGGAGTATGTTTACGAGATCAGGGAGTCGGACCGGCGCGAGGGTAGCAAGGTTTATCTGGCGGTCGGCGAACGAGCCAAAGTCAAAGACCTGTTTTATCTTTCCCTGGTCGCTTCCGCCAACACCGAGACCGTCGCGCTGGTGAATTCCACCGGACTCAAGATGGAGGAATTCGTCGGCCTGATGAACGACAAGGCGCGCGAACTGGGTTTGACCGACACGGTCTTCAAAGACGCGGTCGGCCTGGACGCGGGCAACGTCTCGACCGCGCTCGATGTGGCCCGGCTGGCCAAGGCGGCGCTCGAGATGGAGGATATCCGCCAGGCGACCATCACCAAGAGGCACGAATTTACCACCATGTCGGGCAATAAGATTTCGGTCGACAATACCGACAAACTGCTCGAGGTCTTTGCCGCCAATCCGCGAATCAGGATCATCGGCGGCAAGACCGGCTACACCGAAGAGGCAGGCGGTTGTCTGGCAAGCAAATGGAGCAACGAATCGGGACATGAGGTGATTTCGGTGCTGCTCGGAGGCGATGACCGGATCTCGCGCTTCAGCGAAACCAAGTCGCTGGTCGAGTGGGTCTACACAAAATTCCGCTGGCCGGAGTAGAGTCAATTAACAATTACGAATTAACAATTAACATATCATATGGAGAATAAAAAAGAAAAAATCGTGATCGCCAACTGGAAGATGAAATTGTCGCTCAAGGAGACGGTTGAATTGGCGAAGAAAATGAAAAGCAAATTCACCGGCTTCAAGAAGGGCACGGTAGTGGTCTGTCCGAATTTCGTATCACTCGCGGAGGTCGGAAAAGCGATCAAGGGTTCGCCGGTAAAACTGGGAGGCCAGAGCGTTTTTTGGGAGGAACTGGGCGCCTATACCGGGGAAATATCGGCGAATATGCTTGCCGAGGCCGGCTGTGAATACGTGATCGTCGGCCACTCGGAGCGGCGCGAATATATGCTCGAGAATTACGAGATGATCCACAAAAAGTTGAAATCGGTCTTGAATATGGATAAATTGACGCCGATCGTCTGCATCGGCGAGAATATGAACGAACGGAAGACCGACCGGCGCGATTTCGTGCTGACGCACCAGTTGCAGCAGGCGCTCGGCGGCATCAGTTTTTTAAAGAACCAGGAAGTGATTATCGCTTACGAACCGATCTGGGCGATCGGCTCCGGTGTGGCGATCGAGCCGGCCGAGGCCGAGTATGCGCACAAGATCGTCAAGCTGACCCTGAACGACCTGTTCGGTCCGCAGGTGGCCGCGAACAACTTCCGCATCGTCTATGGCGGCAGCATCTCTTCGAAAAACGTCAAGGGTTTCACCGACCTGGAAAACACCGACGGCCTGCTGGTCGGCGGCGCCAGCTTGGACGCAGAGGAATTTTATAAGGTCGCGAAGGCGATGATTAAGTAATTAACGGATAAATACTAATTGATAACGAATAAACACGAATCACGAATTCGCGATTCGTGAAAATCCGTCAAAAATTCGTGTCAATTTGTCTGTAATATGTTAGTTCACATCAAAGATCTGATCAAGGAAGCGGAAGAGGGCGGTTACGCCATCGGCGCCTACAATGTACACAACCTGGAGTCGATCCTGGGGGTGGCGCAGGCCGCGGTGCGCGCCTGTTCTCCGGCGATTATCCAGGTGTCCGAGGGAGCGATCAAATACATGGGCCTGAAGCCGACTATGCACATCGTGACCACAGTGGCAAAGAATGTCGCCGGCACGGTGCCGATCGCCCTGCATCTGGATCACGGCAAAACCATGCAGTCGGTGTTCGAATGCATCCGGGTCGGTTTTTCTTCCGTTCACATCGACGCCTCGGACCTGCCGCTGGACGAGAACGTCCGGCTCACCAAGGCGGTGATAGAAGTGGCGCGCGCCAAGGGCGTCTGGGTGCAGGGTGAGATCGGCGCCATCGTCGGCGGGCACGGCAGCGCGGGCGATTTCATCGAGATTCCAAAGGCCGACCCGAAGGATGTAATTGAGTTCGTTAAAGCGACCGACGTCGACACCATCGCGGCCGCCATCGGCACGGCGCACGGAACTTATACTAACGAAGATATCGACCTGGGCCTGCTCAAGGCCATCAAACAGAAAGTGAAAAAGCCGTTCGTGCTGCACGGCGGTTCCGGCATCGAGGACAAGAAAATCAAGCAGGCGATCAAGGAGGGAGTGCGGATTATCAATATCGGCACCGACATCAAAACCGCTTTCTGCCGCACCCTGATTTCGATGTGCGCGGCCAATCCGGAAGAGACCGATCCGCGTAAACTGATGTCGCCGACCATCAAAGCGGTCGAAGAGGTGGTCTACAAAAAAATGGAACTGTTCGGCAGCGCCGGCAGGTGCAAATTCGCGCCGGTTGAGACCTAGAATAAATTAAAAAGTTAAAATTTTTGAGTTCCGGCTGAAGCCGGAACGGATAATTTATAAAAAATGCTCAATATTATACCCCTTATATTGATTTTTGTCTCGCTGGCGGTGATCATCACCATCACCGTGCGCAAGTTTCCGGCGCTCGCCAGTTTGGATGTGGGCAATATCCCCGCGGAAAAAGAGGCGCGCATCAAGGAGCGGATCCTGTCTTCGCGCCTGAAGCGGACGATCCTGAAGTGGCAGAACCGCCTGGCAAAAGCGTATAATCCGGCCGCCGCGGCCGTAAATAATTTTTTCAAGTGGCTTTATAAGCGGCTGCTCGATCTTAAGGAGGGCTACAAGACGCCTGAACCAATAGAGCCCGAAGACCTGGGAAAAAAGATCCTGATCCTGTTCGAAGAGGTTGAGGGGCTTAAGCGGCAGAATGATCTGGCCGCGGCCGAAAAAAAATTGATCGAGATCATTTCACTCGACCCCAAAAACATCAAACCCTTCAAGGAGCTGGCTAAATTATATTTTGAACGAAAGGATCTGCAGGAGGCCAAACAGACCTTCGAGCATATCCTGAAACTGCATGAAGGCGACGAGGAGGCGTTCGAGGGCCTGGCGCAGATCGCGAGCAACAGCGGCGATCTGGAATCGGCCCGGGAAGAGTACTTGAAGTCGCTCGGTTTCGACAATCAGCGCAGCCACACCTATTATAACTTAGCCCTGGTTTACGAAGAAATGAACAATTTGAAAGAGGGTCTGAAGGCGATCAAACAGGCGCTTTCGCTCGAGCCGGCCAACCCGCGCTATCTTGACACCGGCCTTCGTATCAGTATAATAATAAAAGATAAGGAGTTTGCCCTTGAATGCTTCGAAGCGCTGAATAATTCCAACCCCGAGAATCAGAAATTAGCGGAATTCAAGGAACAAATTGATCTGCTGTAAGATAAAATCGCCGTCAATTCCAAGTGGATAGAATTGTCCATTTTTTTGTTTCTTTGACAATCTATAAAAAATTGAATGCCGTTGTAGCTCAGCTGGTAGAGCACCTCCATGGTAATTCGCAAAATTTGCCCGTCATGAAAGTAATTTCATGATTGAATCCCGAATAACGGTTAAAATCCTTCTTGTATTGGGGGACAAGACCGTGGCATCATTTATTTATTTGAGGCCCGAACGACTGACAAGGGGATCCGTTTCGGCGGATCAAGATACAGTCTAGCCCTCTCATAATCCTTTAGGGGAGAAACAGAGGTTCAAGCGAAGGAGGTGGTCAGCGGTTCAAATCCGCTCAACGGCTCATAGTTTTCATAAAACATCCCCGGAGCAATTCGGGGATGTTTTTAGACCCTCGACACCCGACCTCGAAAATTTTCGAGGTCGGGTGTCGAGAATGGATGATTTTTGCAATATTCGCCTATTTGCTTTACAATATAGAATCATCAAACCGCGATGAATAAACAGGACAGGCCAATATTTTATGACCCAAGCGCCAAACGCTGGCGCAAATTCCGGTTCAGCAGTTTGCTGGCTGGTTTCACCATGTCGGTAATTTTTTTGATCGGCATCATCGGCGTTTTATTCAATCCGATCTTTTCGGGAGTCGGACTGGCCAATTTATCGAATTTACCCAAAAAGGAACATCTGTTGCCGGCCAAACACCGTATCTGGCTGGGCGCCGGCGAGCCGCGCCGGGTACGGGCCTTGCTCAAGCGGATCCGGTCCGAGGAAGCCAAAGAAAATACGCAATTGAAAAATAAGGCGGAACCCAAACCCAAGCCGGCCGGAGCGCCGCAAATAGCGGCTTTTTACGTGGAGTGGGACGACACCAGTGCCACTTCCTTGAAACAGAATCTCAATTCGATCGACATTTTGATTCCGGAGTGGCTTACTTTGAGATCGGCCGACGGATCGATCGCGCCGATCGCTCCGGCCGCCCAGGAGCGGACGCAATCCTTTCTCAAGGCGGCGCGCCCCGATTTGCCGATTCTGGCATTGATCAATAATTTCGATTCCAAAAGCCAGGTCTGGCAAGGCGATCTGCTGGCGGCGCTTTTGAGCGATGCGGCGGCGCGCCGAAAATTGGCCGGCAATCTATCCGCTTTCGTAAAAAACAACCGGCTTGGCGGCATCAACCTTGATTTCGAGGCGATTCCCGACAAACAGGCGAAACAGTACGCCGGCCTGGTCAGGGAGATCCATGATAATTTCAGCAAAGACGGTTTGCTCGTTTCGGTCAACCTGCCTATGAGTAATCCGGCGATCGATTATCGGGAGATCGGAAACAACAGCGATCTGGTAATCCTGATGGCCTACGACGAGCACTGGTCGACCGGCGCCGCCGGCCCGATCGCCTCGCAGGGCTGGTTCGAGCAGAACCTGGATGATCGTTTCAACGAGCTTGATCCGGCCAAAACGATCATCTCGCTCGGAAATTACGGCTACGACTGGCTTGACGGCTCGGAGAGCGGCGCGAACGTCAGCTTCCAGGAGGCGGTCAAGATCGCCAAGGAATCGGAAGGCGACGTCAATCTTGACGGCTCGGCGCTCAATCCGGCCTTTGATTATTATGACGACAACAAACTTTTGCATCATGTGTGGTTTTTGGACGCGGTGACCGTTTTCAATGAAATCGCGGCCGGCCAGGGCTTCGGCCCGCGCGGCTACGCTCTCTGGCGGCTCGGTTCTGAAGATCCTTCCGTCTGGCCGGTCTTCAACGACGCCGGCCGTCTGAACGTCCGGACAGCCGATAGTTTGCGCACTCTCCATTACGGCTATGACCTGGATTATGAAGGCAAGGGGGAAATTTTGAACCTGGTTTCCACGCCCAAGGACGGCGCGCGAAAGATCGAAATCGACAGTTCATCGACCCTGATCACCGACGAATCCCTGACCGGTTTCCCGTCGTCTTACGTGATCGACCGCCGCGGCGGCAGCGACCCGAAAGCGATCGCCCTGACCTTCGACGACGGACCCGATAGCCGGTATACGTCCCGGATTTTGGATATTTTAAAACAATACCGGGTGCCTGCGACTTTTTTTCGTCACCGGCCCAACTCGGATCAGAATCCGGCGCTGCTTTCGCGCATTTACCGGGAAGGGCACGAGATCGGCAACCATACCTTTACCCATCCGAACATCGCTTACGTATCCGATCGGCAGTTGCGGCTTGAATTGAACGCCACCCAGCTCTTGATCGAGAGCCAGCTTGGCCATAAAACCCTGCTGTTCCGTCCGCCCTATTCCGAGGATGTCGAACCGTCGACGCCGGCCGAAGTGAAACCGCTCGAGGAAACCGGCAAATTGGGTTATTACACCATCGGCATGCTGATCGATCCGGGCGACTGGCAACGGCCGGGCGCGGACGCGATCGCCAGCCGGACGATCGAAGCGGCGGTCCGCGGCGCCGGAAACGTGGTGTTGCTCCATGACAGCGGCGGCGACCGTTCGGAAACGGTCGAGGCCTTGCCGAAAATAATCGAGGGGCTCAGGTCCCGCGGTTTCAGCTTGGCCGCCGTTTCCGGACTGATGGGCGCTACGCGCGACAAGGTCATGCCGCCGGTGCCCCAGGCCGAGCGCCTGATGTTCTGGATCGACGAGCTGGCCTTCACCGCGCTTCGTTTATTTTTCGGCGGAGTATATCTTTTATTCCTGCTGGGCGTCGCTTTGGGTCTCGGGCGGCTGGCTTTCGTCTGTGTTCTGGCCGTCAGGCAAAAACGGATATCCGCCCGCAGGGCTTACCCGGAGGATTACTCGCCATCGATCAGCGTCGTCGTGCCCGGTTACAACGAAGAAAAGGTGGCGGTAAAAACGATCGAGAGCTTGCTCGCTTCCGACAGCCGGAATTTCGATATTATTTTCGTCGATGACGGCTCGACCGACCGCACCGGTGAAATCGTCCGTCAGACGTTTGCCGGCAACGGGAGGGTGAAAATATTTACCAAGACGAACGGCGGCAAGGCCTCGGCTCTGAATTTCGGCATCGGCCAAACTGACGCTGAAATAATCGTGGCGCTCGATGCCGATACGGTTTTCGCGAGCGGCACCATAGCCAGGATGGTGCGCCATTTCGCGGACGGGCGCGTCGGCGCGGTCGCCGGCAACGCCAAAGTGGGGAACAGGGTGAATCTGCTTTCCGATCTGCAGGCGCTGGAATATATCACCAGCCAGAATTTGGACCGGCGGGCGTTCGGCTTGCTGAACGCCATCACCGTGGTGCCGGGCGCGGTCGGCGCCTGGCGGCGCGAATCGATCCTCGCCGCCGGCGGTTTTTCCGATGACACCCTGGCCGAGGACGCCGACCTGACCATGGCGATCCTGCGCCGGGGGTATGTAATAGAATATGATGACGAAGCGGTGGCCTTGACCGAGGTGCCGGAAAAGATCCGCGCTTTCCTGAAGCAGCGGTTCCGCTGGATGTTCGGCACCTTCCAATGCGCCTGGAAACATCGCGATACCGCTTTCCGCAGGAAATACGGCTCGCTCGGCCTGGTCGCCCTGCCTAACATCTTCATCTTCCAGATATTCTTTCCGCTGGTTTCGCCGCTCTTAGACCTGGTCGCGCTCGCTTCATTTTTATTTTCGCTCTGGCAGAAGAGCCAGCACCCGCTGGACTATTCCAACGCCAACTTCCTCCACATCCTGTTCTATTATGCGCTGTTTTTGTTCCTGGATTTTCTTACCGCCGCGATCGCTTTCGCCCTGGAAAAACGGGAGGACTGGCGGCTGATCCTGCTTCTGATCCCGCAACGGCTGTTTTACCGCCAGTTGATGTATTACGTGGCGATCAAGTCGGTGATTACGGCGATCAGGGGCCGCCTGGTCGGCTGGGGCAAACTGGAAAGGCGGGGCACAGTCAAGCCGGTAAGCGGTTGACCTCGACTTGCTAAAATCAGGAAGTTATGTTAAATTAATTCAAGTAAAGACAGGGTTTAATCGGGTAAAAATCCTTAGTAAAGGATTTTTTGTTAGTTTTATTTATAAGGGTCGGTACCAAAGTAGTCCACCGCCGTTGGCGGGGCAAGCAACTGGGTGTGACTGCCACCGCCGTTGGCGGGGTGCCGCCAGAGGCGGCATAAATCTGGCTCAACCTTAAAATGTACAAAGTATACATTTTGTACAGCCAATTATTGAATAAGTATTATATCGGGCATTCCGAGAATTTGACTTTGCGCTTATCAAGACATAATTATGGTTTAGTCAAGTCAACTAAAAAAGGCAAACCCTGGCAAGTTGTGTATACTGAAGATTTTTTAACCAAGAATGATGCCTATAGGAGGGAATTGCAAATTAAATCATATAAAGCAGGAGAGGCATTTAAGAAGTTAATAAAAATGTAGGGGTAGATACCAAAGCGGTCAACTGGGCGTGACTGTAAATCACGTGGCTTACGCCTTCGCAGGTTCGAATCCTGCTCTGCCCACTTCGATTCGTTGATGATTTTTGCTAACACAAAAATCATCAACTCACTCAGTGCAGGCACTAAATGATTAATTTATAATCGAAGTGCTCTGAGCGAAGCCGAAGAGCGACATAATTATTAAATTATCCTATGAGCCAAGACAACATGATCAAGCTGGAGTGCACCGAGTGCAAGAAAGTCAATTATTTTTCCAAGAAAAATAAGAAGACCCTGAAGACCCGGCTGGAAATGAAAAAATTCTGCAAGCACTGCGACAAGCACACCTTGCACAAAGAAACGAAATAAAGGTTAGGACTTAGTGACCAGTCAATTAGCGGCAAGCTAACCCCGGCGCACTAAGTCCTAATTGATATGCGGGGTTAGTTAAACGGTATAATTTTCGTCTCCAAAACGAAAGTTGAGGGTTCGACTCCTTCACCCCGTGCCAGACAAAAAAGACGATCGTTACCGATCGTCTTTTTGGTTTATTTTTTGGCTCTCCTTTTGATTACGGCCCTCTTTTTCTTGATGGCCCTTCTGGTTTTCTTGATCTTCGCTATATCTTTTTTCGCTTCTACCTTGCTCTTGACGAGCC
>JAJYMT010000076.1 GCA_021786695.1 bacterium | reverse complement strand
CTTTCGCCCGTCCCGAAAGCTCATTCTCCCTGGGGGCGCGCTGGCGGGAAACCGCGTTGGTAAAGAGATGGCCAATATTTGAATAAGATATAATGATGGATTATTTAGACAAATTCCGCCGCCGGGTTTTTCCCGGGGAAACGGTTTCGGAAATTGTCTTTAACGAACTTAAGGATTTTTTCGTCATCGGCCCTTACCGCCGGGCCTTTTTCGTGATGGGCGTTTACTCGGTCTTCCTGATGGCGATCACGATCATCGCGACCAATTACTACGGCTATTTCAGCGTGGACAGCTCGGTTTTGATCAAGATTTTTTTCCTGCTTGGCGGCTATTTCATTTTAAGCGACCTCGTTAAAAGAAAAAAACTGCTCGGCCGGCGGACGATTTTCATTATAGACAGCGCCTGCTTCGCTTCTTTCATGTATCTGATCGTCTACTCAACCGGCGGCCATGAATCTCCGATCCGCTATCCGTTGTTTTTCTTGACTGCCATCTCGGCCCCGATTTACGGAACGATGTTCGAGGCGGTGTTTTTTTTGTTCATTGTCGGAGCCATCCAGCTCTATCTTACTTACCACAATCACGGTTTTGCCTATGTTCTGGCCTTTGACGCGTTGGAGGGACTGTCCTGGATGACGGCGGCCATCATCATCAGGACTGCCCTGGATACGGCCGAAAAGAAGAACGTCGAATTGGCAAAAGCGACCGAAGAACAGGGGCGCCTTTACGATGAGATCCAGTCGGTCAACAAGAATCTGGAAAAGATCGTTGCCGAACGGACGGTGGCGCTGGAAAAAACCCTGGCGCTGGCGCGCCAAGGCGAGGAAGGGCTAAAAAAGCAGAAGGGCGCCATTTTCAATATCCTGGAAGATATGAACGAGGAGCGGAACAAGACCATGGTTGAGAAAGAAAAGCTGTCGCGGATCCTGCAATCGATCGGCGACGCGGTGGTGGTGGTCGATCGCGACCGGAGGATCATCATTTTCAACCAGGTGGCGGAAAGGATCACCGGCTATCTGGCCGGCGAAGCGGCCGGCAAGCATTATAGCGAGGTATTAAAATTTTATTACGAGAAAGACCATGCCGAGAACGACGTGATCGGAAATGTTTTCAAGAAAGGCGTAATCCAACAGCTGTCCAACCACACGGTAGTCGCGACCAAGGAGGGTAAGGAGGTGCCGGTAGACGATTCGGCGGCGCCAATTTTCGATAACGAAGGTGAAGTCCTCGGCTGTATAATGGTTTTCCGGGACGTGACGCGCGAACGGGAGATCGACCGGCAGAAATCGGAGTTCGTCTCGGTCGCTTCGCATCAATTGCGCACGCCCCTGACCAGCATCCGCTGGTTCGTCGAGATGCTCTTGGACGGCGACTTGGGAGAACTGAACCAGGGGCAAATTGACACCTTGAAGCAGATTTTTGAATCGAGCGAGCGGATGATCGATCTGGTGAACAAACTCCTGAATATTTCCCGCATCGAGTCCGGGCGGGTGCGGGTGGCGCCGGAACCGACCGACATCAACGAGATCATCAGGTCGGTGACGGCTGAAACCATGCCCCTGGTCAAAAATAAAAAAATAAGCATGGCCGTCAAAGCGATTCCGCTCCCAAAAATCAATTTGGACAGGAAATTGGTGGGCGAAGCGGTGATGAACATCGTTTCAAACGCGATCAAATACACGCCGGAGGGCGGAAAAATCAACATTACCGTCAGCAAGGACGCCAAAAACGTCCTGGTAAAGATCGCCGACAGCGGCATCGGCATCCCGAAAAAAGACCAGCCGAAGATGTTCGCGAAATTTTTCCGCGCCGAGAACGCGGTGACCAGCGAAACCGAGGGTACCGGCATGGGGCTGTATGTGGTAAAATCGATCATCGAGCTTTCCGGCGGCAAGATCTGGTTCGAGTCGGCCGAGAACAAGGGTTCGACCTTCTTTTTTACTTTGCCCCTGAAAGGGAGTATAATGAAAGAAGGAGAAAAGTCATTAGTATAATTACATCGATCATATGCCAGGCAAAAAAATTTTAGTGGTAGAAGACGACAAGTTTTTGAGAAAAGTGTATGAGAGCAAGCTGCCCAAAGAGGGCTATGAGGTGGTGACGGCGGTTGACGGCGAGGAGGGTCTGGCGGCGATAAAAAGAGAAAAGCCGGATCTGGTACTCTTGGACCTGATTATGCCCAAGATGACCGGCTTCGACGTGCTGATCGAAGTGCAAAAAGACAGCAGGATAAAAAATATACCAATTTTAGTTTTATCTAACCTTGGCCAAGAAGGCGATTTGTCCAGAGCCAAGAGTTTGGGCGCAAAGGACTTTTTGATAAAGGCAAACTATTCGATCAAAGAGGTGGTCGAAAAGATTAAAAACTTTCTCTAGCAATTCGGCGGTAAATGGCGGTTTTTGCCGATTTATGGTATAATTGTGGATAATTATTCTTAACATATTTATTTTTAAAAATTATGGAAAAGCAAACAAGAGACAAGACAGCCAGGGGCTTTACCTTACTGGAACTGCTGATCGTAATCGCCATTATCGCGATTCTGTCGGTGATTCTGGTCCTGGTGCTGAATCCGGCGGAAACCCTGAGGAAGTCGCGCGACGCGCAAAGAATTTCCGATCTGAGCACGGTCAAGACGGCTCTGGGGCTTTATCTAACCTCGACCTCTTCGCCGTATCTCGGGAGCGCCTCCTCGAACGCGCGCTGCAGCGGCGGAGCCACTCCGACCATATTTTATAGCGTAAGCGGCATTACCGATACGGCTGCCGGCGGGTTTAATAATATCAGTTCGTCGTCCGCTACCGCGGTCGATTCAACCGGCTGGATTCCGGTCAATCTCGCCTCGCTTACCGGCGGCTCGCCTTTATCGAATTTTCCGCTTGATCCGGTCAATAGCGTTACTACCGGTTCGAGTACTGCCGGCGCGCTGACCAACTCCGCCCAGGCCTACCGCTATGCCTGCAAGTCGTCGCCGCTAACTTTTGAAATAAACGCGACCCTGGAAAGTACCGCCTATACTTCAGAGGACAACAAACTCACCAAAGACGGAGGCAACAACTCGAATCTATACGAGGTCGGCACCGACCTGAACATTCTTCCAGCCACTGACGATTTTTAGGATTTTATCCGAACGCCCCCGCCTGCTTTTT